>NZ_JABWRM010000030.1:0-26737 GCF_014268955.1 Pseudomonas sp. RW3S2
GGGGCTATAGCTCAGCTGGGAGAGCGCCTGCATGGCATGCAGGAGGTCAGCGGTTCGATCCCGCTTAGCTCCACCAATCTGCCACCATTCGTGAAAATGAATCGGTGCGAAGGTTTACGTCCCCTTCGTCTAGTGGCCTAGGACACCGCCCTTTCACGGCGGTAACAGGGGTTCGAGTCCCCTAGGGGACGCCACTTTTACCCGTGTTTTACGGGACTTCAAAGGCTCATTCGATTATTGAATGGGCCTTTTGTTTTTCTACCTCCTTCATCTTCCAAGTGCCCGATCAGCGGTACGCGATTTCGCTTGCCATAAAATATTACATGCGTAATATTTCGATCATCATATTTGGGGGTGCCCATGAACGATAAAAAGACCAGGACCCGCGAGCGTATTCTCGATGCTGCCTGTAGCGCCCTGATCCAGCAGGGGCCAGCCGACCCCAGCGTAGGCCAGGTAATGGCTGCGGCAGGCCTCACTGTCGGAGGTTTCTACGCCCATTTCGACAGCAAGGATGAGTTGATGCTGGCGGCATTCGACCAGTTGCTCGGTGAGCGACGGGCCTTGCTCTCGCAAGTCGACCCCAGCCTGTCTGGCGCCGAGCGTCGTGCGCTGGCAGCGGCTTTCTATCTGTCGCGCAAGCACCGTGATGCCCATGAGCACGCCTGTCCCTTGCCTAATTCGCTGGGTGAGATGCAGCGTTTGCCCGAAGCCTTTCGCGAGAAGCTGGCTGAACACCTCGAGCTGATGACGGCGCAGATGGTCGATCGTCCCGAGGATATCGACAAGGCATTCGCCGACCTCGCCCTGATGGTCGGCGGCCTGGCCCTGGCCCGAGCCTTGGGCGCTTCCGAGCTTTCCGACCGTATTCTGCGCGCCGCCAAGTCGGCGGTTATCTGAGCAACCTCAACTCTGGAGCAAGGCGATGACTACCCTGAGCTGGATTCGCAGCGTCAACGGCACCCTTGGCCATCTGGCCCCCGAGCATGTCGCCGGGCGCATGCGTCGCGCCTTCATGACGCCGCGCAACCTGCCTGCGCGGCAATGGGAACTGCCGTTATTGGCATCTGCCGAGCGGATCACCCTGCGCTTCGGTCTTTCGGCGTTGCGCTGGGGCAAGGGGCCGACGGTGCTCCTGATGCACGGCTGGGAGGGGCGGCCCACTCAGTTCGCCGCGCTGATCGAAGCTCTGGTGCAGGCAGGGCATACGGTCGTGTCCCTCGAGGGGCCGGCCCATGGCCGTTCGCCGGGGCAGCAGGCGCATGTGGTGCTGTTCGCCCGGGCACTGCTTGAGGCCGCGGCGGAGCTGCCGCCTTTACGGGCGGTGATCGGTCATTCGATGGGCGGCGCCAGCGTCATGTTGGCGTTGCAGTGGGGATTGCGTGCCGAGTCGGCGGTGAGCATTGCTGCACCTGCCCAATTGCTCGGGGTGTTGCGCGGTTTTGCCCGGCGCCTGGGGATGCCTGGGCGGGCGCGTGCAGCCTTCATTCGCCAGGTCGAGCGCGACGTAGGCGTGCAGATCGATCGGCTGGATGTCAGTGGCTACCAGCTCGAGTTGCCTGGGCTGGTCGTTCATGCGGCTGACGATGCGCTGGTTGCGGCCAGTGAGGCTCAGGTCATTCACAAGGCCTGGTTCGACAGTCGCCTGTTGCTGCTGGAGGAGGGTGGGCATCAACGGGTGCTGGCTGATCCGCGTCTGACCCAGGCTGTGCTCGAGTTGCTGGCACGTACGACCCAACCGGCACGGCAAAGCGCCTGAGCATCCGTTACACTCTGCCCGTTCACTGACTACAGGAGCGGGCATGAGCTGGGATCTGGCAGCGCCATTCATCATCGACCTTCGCGTCGGCACCGAGGATATCGACGGCCTCGGTCACGCCAACAACGCGGTCTACGTCACCTGGCTGGAGCGCTGCGCCTGGCGTCATTCACAACGCCTGGGGCTGGACCTTGCCGAGTATCGTCGTCTGGATCGGGCAATGGCCGTGGTCCGCCATGAGATCGATTACCTGGCAGCGGCGTACGAAGACGACGAGCTGCAATTGGCCACCTGGATCATCGACTGGGATCAGCGCCTGCGCATGACCCGTCGTTTCCAGCTCAAGCGCCCGAGTGACGGGGTCACCCTGTTGCGCGCGCAAACCACCTTTGCCTGTATCGAGCTGTCCAGCGGCAAGCCCAGACGCATGCCGGCCGAGTTTCTCGAAGGCTATGGTCCGGCGCTGATCGGCGCCTGATCGACGGCCATTTTTTGCTAGACTGCCGCCTTTTCTCGTCGAGACCCTGAAATGCAAATTGCCCTGGCCCCCATGGAGGGGCTGGTCGACAACATCCTGCGCGACGTGCTGACCCGCGTCGGTGGTATCGACTGGTGTGTCACCGAGTTCATCCGTGTCTGTGATCGCTTGCTGCCACCTTCGTCGTTCGACAAGTTGGCACCCGAGTTGCGCAACGGTGCGCGCACGGCTGCCGGCACGCCGATGCGTGTGCAGTTGCTGGGCTCCGATCCGCTGTGCCTGGCGGACAACGCCGCCCTGGCCTGTGAACTCGGGGCACCGATAATCGACCTTAACTTCGGCTGCCCGGCCAAGACCGTGAACAAGTCTCGCGGGGGCGCTGTGCTGCTCAAGGAGCCCGAGCTGCTGCATGCCATCGTTCGTGAGGTTCGACGGGCGGTGCCGGCGCAGATCCCGGTGACGGCGAAGATGCGTCTGGGCTTCGACAGTCCGGATGGTGCGCTGGAGTGTGGCATCGCGCTGGCCGAGGGTGGGTCGCAGCACCTGGTGGTGCATGCGCGAACCAAGGTAGAGGGTTACAAGCCGCCGGCTCACTGGGAGTGGGTGGCGCGGGTGCAGGACGTGGTCAAGGTGCCGGTCTTTGCCAATGGCGAGATCTGGACCGTCGATGATTGGCGACGCTGCCGCGAAGTCAGCGGCGCCGAAAACATCATGCTCGGGCGCGGGCTGGTGTCGCGGCCGGATCTGGGCTTGCAGATCGCCGCTGCCCGCGAGGGGCGGGACTACCAGCCGATGGTATGGAGCGATCTGTTACCGCTGCTGCGCGAGTTCTGGCGCCAGGCGCAGGCCAAATTGTCGCCACGCTATGCGCCCGGGCGGATGAAGCAGTGGTTGGCGATGTTGACCCGCAGCTACCCGGAGGCTGTACTGTTGTTCGCCGAGTTGCGGCGCGAGGATGACTGCGCACGCATCAGCCGGCTGTTGGGTGTCGAGCCAGTGAAAACAGCCTCTTTCACCGAGTGCGTCGCCTGATGGGCAGCTGCATCGTGCGGGGTGGGCAGATTTTTTCATGAGAGCCCTTGAAAGTCCGTTGCCTGACCTTATCTCTTGAGTACGCGATGCCGAAGTCGGGTCGCGTAGTGACTTACTTGCTGAATCTCAGGAGTTTATGACCATGACTACCGCTTTCTCCCTCGCACCACTGTTCCGCCATTCCGTAGGTTTCGATCGTTTCAATGACCTGTTCGAATCCGCGGCACGTAATGAGGCCGGTAGCAGCTACCCGCCCTACAACGTCGAAAAGCATGGCGATGACCACTATCGCATCGTGGTTGCTGCAGCCGGCTTCCAGGAGCAGGATCTCGACCTTCAGGTCGAAAAAGGCGTCCTGACCGTTACCGGTGGCAAGCGCGAAAATGGCGCTGCCGAAGTCACCTATCTGCATCAGGGTATCGCCCAGCGTGCTTTCAAGCTGTCGTTCCGCCTGGCGGATCACATCGAAGTAAAAGCCGCCGGTCTGGCTAACGGCCTGCTCAGCATCGACCTGCTGCGCGTCGTGCCGGAAGAAGCCAAGGCCAAGCGTATTCCGATCAATGGTGAAAAGGCTGCACTGAATTGAATGCAGTGAAGTGAATGGAAGGGCACCCTAGGGTGCCCTTTCGCATTTCTGTGACACCGCCCTCCTGTGGGGCGTGCGCTATCAATAGTCTGCAGGGGTTTCCTGCAAGATCTGGCGAAACTCCGGCAAGGGTAGCGGCCGGCTGTGCAGGTAGCCCTGGTACAGGTAGCAGCCCTGGCGCTCGAGAAACTCCAGTTGCTCTGTCAGTTCGACACCTTCTGCGATCACCGCCAGTTCCAGGCTGCGCGCCATGGCCACGATGGCGCGAACGATCTCGGCATCATTGGGGTCGTTGGGCGCGTCACGCACGAAGGTCTGGTCGATCTTCAGCGCATCCACCGGCAGGCGCTTGAGGTAGGTCAGCGACGAATAGCCCGTGCCGAAATCATCCATGGCGAAGCTCACCCCGTAGCGTTTGAGTTCGCGCATCTTGTTGATGGTGTCTTCCAGGTTCTGGATGACGATGCCCTCGGTGATCTCCAGTTTGAGCATGCGCCTGGGCAGGCGATAGTCGTCGAGGCTGCGTAGTACCCGCTCGACGAAATCATTCTGGCGGAATTGCCTGGGGCTGATATTCACGCAGAGGCTGAAATCGTCGGCACTGATCAGCCCATCCTCAAGCATGCGCGCGCAGGCGTCGCAGGCTTCGTCGAGGATCCAGCTGCCCACCTCGAGTATCAGGCCGCTTTCCTCGAGTACCTGGATGAACTGTGAGGGCGCTTGCTGGCCAAGTTGCGGATGGTGCCAGCGCAAGAGCACTTCGGCGCCGACGATGCGGTTGTCGCGGGCGTCCACCTGGGGCTGGAAGTGCAGGGCCAGTTCGCCACGCGCCAGTGCCAGGCGCAGGTCGTTTTCCATGCGCAGGCGCTCGCTGGCCGCTTTCTGCATGGTGGTGTGGAACAGCTGGGTGGTATTGCGCCCGGAATCCTTGGCCCGGTAAAGGGCGATGTCTGCACGCTTGAGCAAGTCGGCCGGGGTGGCGCCATGGTCGGGAATCAGTGCCACGCCGATGCTGGGCGTCACCTGCAGGCGCTGGCCATCCAGCGACATGGGTTCGGCCAGCAGCTCGCGCAGGGTGTCGGCCAACTCGCGAACCTTGCCCTCGACGTGCTCGCGACTTCCCTCGAGACCGCTGAGCAGGACCACGAATTCGTCGCCGCCCAGGCGTGCCACGGTGTCTTCCAGGCGTACGCTGGCTTCGAGGCGGGCAGTGATGATCTTCAATACCGTGTCGCCGACGGGGTGGCCCAGGGAGTCGTTGATGTGCTTGAAGTGGTCCAGGTCGAGGAACAGCAGGGCGCCGCGCAAGTTGTGACGCTTGAGCAGGGCGATCTGCTGGCTGAGCCGGTCCATCAGCAGGGCACGGTTGGGCAGGTTGGTCAGCGGATCGTGGTAGGCCAGGTGACGGATCTGCGCCTGTGCGTTCTTCAACTGGCTGACATCGCGGGCGGTCAGCAGCAGGCAGTCGGTTTCATTGAGGCTGATCGGCTCGACGGACACCTCGACGGTCAGGATGTCTCCGCGCTTGTTGCGCCCGAGCATTTCCCGGTGGTGTACACGGCCACGCTCCCCGAGTTCGGCAAGCAAGGCAGCTCGTTGCTTGTCGTCGGCCCAGATGCCCAGTTCGAAAACGGTACGGCCCACCACCTCGCTGCTGCTGTATCCGGTCAGGCGGCAGAAGCCGTCGTTGACCTCGACATAGCGGCCACTGTGCCGTTCGGTGATGGTGATGGCGTCGGGGCTCGAGTGGAAGGCTTTGGCGAACTTCTCCTCGCTGGCCTTGAGTGCCGCTTCGGCGCGCTGTTGCTGGGTGATGTCACGTAGCGTGGTGACGCTGCAGGGTTGGCTGTCTACCGTGATCAGACGGCTGGAGATCACGCAGGTGAGCGGTGAGCCATTGCGGTGGTTGACCACGACCGCGACATTGCTCAAGGCCTGCTCGCGGATCACCCGTTCGATACGCTGGGCGCGCTCGGACGACTCGGCCCACAGGCCGATCTGCTCGGCGCTGCGCCCGATGACCTGTTCGGCCTCCCAGCCGAAGGTCTGGGTGAAGGCTGGATTGATCTCGATGAACTGGCCCGTATCCTGGTGAGTGACGCAGATCGGGTCGGGGCTGACCTGGAACAGGCTGGCGAACTTCTCTTCCGAGGCGCTCAGGCGTTGCTCGCGCTCGACCTGGTCGGTGATGTCCAGCAAGGTGCCGGCCATGCGCAGTGGGTTGCCATCTTCGTCGCGATAAAGCCGCGCACGGCTTTCGATATAGCGCGATGCGCCGTTCTCCAGCTGGACGCGATAGGTGATCTGGTAGTTGCCGGCCGGCCCTTCGCGCAGGCTACGGTAGGCTTGACGCATGACGCTGCGTTCTTCCTCGGGCACGCCTTCGAAGAAGGCGTCGAAGGACTCATGGAAGGGCACCGGGTCAAGGCCGTGCAGTTGCGCGGCGCGCGCGGAGCCATAGAGCATGCCGCTGGGAATGTGCCAGTCCCAGGTACCCAACTGCGCCGAGTCCAGGGCCAGGTCCAGGCGCTCCTGGCTGTCCTTGAGTGCCTGTTCGGCCCGCTTGCGCTCGGTGGTGTCGACAAAGGTGCTGATCAGGTAGGTGATGCCTTCGAGCTCGATACCCTGGGTGCAGAGGATGCCATCGTGGATGTTGCCGCTGGTGGCGCGGAACTGGACTTCCATGATCACCGGGCTACCACTGCTGCGGGTGGCCTCCAGTACTTGCTGTCGCTGCTCGGGGTGAACCCAGAGGCCGAGTTCCACGCTGGTCTTGCCGACGACCTGGGCGCCGGGCCAGCCGAACATGTCCTCGAAGTGCTGGTTGACCTCGAAGATCATGCCATCGTTGCGGCGGGTCAGCAGGATGGCATTGGGGCTGAGGTGGAAGAGGGTGGCAAAACGCTTTTCCGAGTTGATCAATGCGGTTTCGCGATCACGCTGGCGAGTGATCTCGCGGATCACCCCGATCATCTGCGGACGGCCATGGCGATCATGGGTGAGGCTGCCATTGATTTCCAGCCAGTGCAGGCTGCCGTCCGGCCAGCGGATGCGATGACGCATGGCCTGCTCCACGGGCTCGCCATTGACCACGGCGTGGAACAACTGGCGGGTGCGGGTGCGATCTTCCTCCGGCAACAGGTCCAGGTAGTCGATGTCCGCGGGTAGCGGGCGCAAGGGGTCGAAACCGAACAACGCCTGCGTGCCTCGCGACCAACTCACCCGGCCGGTTTCGATATCCCACAGCCAGGCGCCCAGGCGTGCGCCATTCAGCGCCGCCAGCAATTGCGGAGCATTCTGCCAGGCCTGCTCGGACTCCTGGGGGTCGACCGCAGGAATGCGCGGCAGGCGCGGAAAGCGGTTTGCTGATTTGGGCATCGGTACCAGACCTTTGGCGGATGAAGCGTCCTTGTAAGTGAAATGCCTGGCTGATGGACGGTCAGGCGGACCCTGAGTGGCTGTCGAGCAATGCCATGAACGCCTTTGCCGCATTCGACAGCGTTCGTTCCGTATGCAAAATGTAGCCTAGCTGGCGCGACAGCTGTATGCCGGGCAAGGCGATGGGTGCAACCTGTTCATCGAGCATAGTACGTGGCAGCACGCTCCACGCGAGACCGATGGAAACCATCATCTTGATGGTCTCCAGGTAGTTGGTGCTCATGGCGATGTTCGGCGTCAGGCCCTGACTCTCGAACAAGCGCTGCACAATGTGATGGGTAAAGGTGTTGCCGCCGGGGAACACGGCGGGGTGGCGGGCGATATCGGCCAAGCTGACATCTCCATCAAGGGCCAGGGCGTGCTCCGGGGCCGCTACGAAATCCAGGGCGTCATCCCATACTGGAACGGCCCGGACCAGGTGATGGGGCTCGGGGGCCAGGGTGATCACTGCGATTTCCGCCCGGCCATGGAGAACTTCGTCGTAGGCCGTTTCTGAATCTAGGAACTGAATATCCAGTGCCACGGAAGGGTACTGTCGGGTGAAAGCCCTCAGCAGCGGGGGCAGGCGGTGCAGGCCGATATGATGGCTGGTGGCCAGGGTCAGGCGCCCGGTAACTTCTCCTGTCAAATTGGTCAGGGCGCGGCGCGTATCATCCAGTACATTGAGGATCTGATAGGCGCGAGGCAGCAGAGCTCGGCCGGCTTCGGTCAAGGTGACCTCACGGCCCAGGCGATCGAACAGGCGTACATCCAGTTGCTGCTCCAGGCCGGCGATGCGTTTGCTGACGGCAGGCTGGGTCAGGTGGAGGCGCTCACCGGCGCCGGAAAAACTTCCGGTTTCGGCGATGGCGATGAAGGCGCTGAGGTTGGCGAGATCCATGCGCTCGAATTCCTATTGGTTATCCAAAGTATAAAAATTATGAATTTGAGTTATTCAATCTAACCCCATAGCATCGTCCGTACAAGCCAAGGGGTTATTGGCATAGAAAGACGCTGATGAGGAACAGTCTGATGGCTGGCAAAACGCTCTACGACAAACTCTGGGATGCGCACGAAGTCAAACGGCGCGACGATGGCTCGTCCTTGATCTATATCGATCGTCACATCATCCATGAAGTGACTTCGCCGCAAGCTTTCGAAGGCCTGCGCCTGGCCAATCGTAAGCCATGGCGCATCGACGCCAACATCGCCACGCCCGACCACAACGTGCCGACCACGCCAGAGCGCAAGGGCGGTATCGAGGCCATCGTCGACCAAGTGTCGCGCCTGCAGGTGCAGACCCTGGACGAGAACTGTGACGAATACGGCATCGTCGAATTCAAGATGAACGACGAGCGCCAGGGCATCGTCCACGTCATCAGCCCGGAGCAGGGCGCCACCTTGCCGGGCATGACCGTAGTCTGCGGTGACTCGCACACCTCGACCCACGGCGCCTTCGGGGCCTTGGCCCATGGCATCGGCACCTCCGAGGTCGAGCACGTGCTCGCCACCCAGTGCCTGGTTGCCAAGAAGATGAAGAACATGCTGGTACGCGTCGAAGGCCAGTTGCCGGTCGGCGTCACCGCGAAGGATATCGTGCTTGCCGTCATCGGCAAGATCGGTACTGCCGGTGGCAATGGCCACGCCATGGAGTTCGCCGGCAGCGCCATCCGCGAGCTGTCGATGGAAGGCCGCATGACCATCTGCAACATGTCCATCGAAGCCGGGGCCCGTGTCGGGCTGGTGGCTACCGATGCGACCACCGTTGCCTATGTCGAAGGCCGTCCGTATGCGCCCAAGGGCGAGGACTGGAAACGTGCCGTCGAAGCCTGGAAAGACCTGGTCTCCGACGATGATGCCGTGTTCGACACCGTGGTCGAACTCGACGCTGCACAGATCAAGCCGCAGGTCAGCTGGGGCACTTCCCCGGAAATGGTGCTCGCCGTCGACCAGCGCGTGCCGGATCCGGCCGCCGAGGCCGATCTGATCAAGCGTGGTTCGATCGAGCGCGCGCTCAAGTACATGGGCCTCACTGCCAACCAGGCGATCACTGATATCCAGCTGGACCGCGTGTTCATCGGCTCCTGCACCAACTCGCGGATCGAAGACCTGCGCGCTGCGGCGGACATCGCCAAGGGCCGCAAGGTTGCCGCTACCGTCAAGCAGGCCATCGTCGTGCCGGGCTCGGGTCTGGTCAAGGCCCAGGCCGAGCGTGAGGGCTTGGACAAGATCTTCCTCGAGGCGGGCTTCGAGTGGCGTGAACCAGGTTGCTCCATGTGCCTGGCGATGAACCCGGACCGCCTGGAAAGCGGCGAGCATTGCGCCTCGACGTCCAATCGCAACTTCGAAGGCCGTCAGGGTGCCGGTGGTCGTACCCACCTGGTCAGCCCGGCCATGGCCGCCGCCGCTGCGGTAACTGGCCATTTCATCGATGTCCGCGAGTTGATCCAAGGGAGCGCAGCATGAAAGCCTTTACCCAGCACACCGGCCTCGTCGCGCCGTTGGATCGTGCCAACGTCGACACCGACCAGATCATCCCCAAGCAGTTTCTCAAGTCGATCAAGCGTACCGGCTTCGGCCCCAACCTGTTCGACGAGTGGCGCTACCTGGACGTGGGCCAGCCCTACCAGGACAACAGCAAGCGCCCGGTGAACAAGGAGTTCGTGCTCAACCACGAACGCTACCAGGGTGCCAGCGTGTTGCTGGCGCGGGAGAACTTCGGTTGCGGCTCCAGCCGCGAGCACGCACCTTGGGCGCTGGACGAGTACGGTTTCCGCAGCATCATTGCGCCGAGCTTTGCCGACATCTTCTTCAATAACAGCTTCAAGAACGGCCTGCTGCCGATCATCCTCAGCGATGAGGAAGTGGATGAGTTGTTCAAGCAGGTCGAAGCCAACCCGGGCTACCAGCTGACCATCGACTTGCAGGCGCAGGCTGTCACCCGTCCAGATGGCAAGGTGCTGCACTTCGAGATCGATGCGTTCCGCAAGCACTGCCTGCTCAACGGCCTGGACGACATCGGTCTGACCTTGCAGGACAGCGACGCGATCAAGGCCTTCGAAGGCAAGCACCGCGCCGCGCAGCCCTGGCTGTTCCGGGATGCTTGAAGCAGGTAGGTGACAGTACCGGCCTCTTCGCGGGCAAGCCCGCTCCTACAGATATCACAAGGCCTGAGGCAATGCTGTATTAGTGGGAGCGGCTTGCCCGCGAAGAGGCCGGTACAGGCAATAAAACCAAAAGGATTCAATCATGACGGGTACCAGCCACACCGAAGTAGTCCAGCGCCAGTTCGGCGAGCAGGCGAGCGCCTACCTCAGCAGCACCGTGCATGCCCAGGGCAGCGAGTTCGCCCTGCTGCAGGCCGAGCTGCAAGGGCAGGGCGCTGCTCGCGTGCTGGACCTGGGCTGTGGCGCCGGTCATGTCAGTTTTCACGTGGCCCCACTGGTGGCCGAAGTGGTGGCATACGATCTTTCCCAGTCGATGCTTGACGTGGTTGCCAAGGCCGCCAGCGAGCGTGGGCTGGGCAATATCGTCACCGAGCGCGGCGCCGCCGAGCGTCTGCCGTTCGCCGACGCATCGTTCGACTTCGTCTTCAGCCGCTATTCGGCACATCACTGGAGCGACCTGGGCCTGGCCCTGCGTGAAGTGCGACGGGTGCTCAAGCCCGGTGGCGTGGCGGCATTCGTCGATGTCATGTCGCCGGGCAGCCCGTTGCTCGACACCTACCTGCAAAGCGTCGAGGTGCTGCGCGACACCAGCCACGTGCGTGATTATTCTGCCGCCCAGTGGCAGCGCCAGGTCAGTGAGGCAGGGCTGTTCACGCGCAGCCATAGCCGTCAGCGCCTGCGTCTGGAGTTCGCATCCTGGGTGGAGCGCATGCGTACCCCAGAACCGATGCGTGTGGCCATTCGCCAGTTGCAGCAGGCGATGGGCGAGGAAGTGCGGCAGTATTACCAGATCGAAGCCGATGGCTCCTTCAGCACCGATGTCCTGGTGCTGTGGGCCGAGCGATAGAGTTTTCGGCGTGGCTGAACGGGCCGCGCTGTTTGAATGAATAGAGGAAAGCATGAGCAAGCAGATTCTGATTCTCCCAGGTGATGGCATCGGTCCGGAAATCATGGCCGAGGCGGTCAAGGTGCTGGAACTGGCCAACGACAAGTTCGGCCTGGGCTTCGCCCTGGAGCACGACGTGATCGGTGGTGCTGCCATCGACAAGCACGGCGTACCGCTGGCTGACGAAACCCTGGAGCGCGCGCGCAGGGCCGATGCCGTGCTGCTCGGCGCCGTCGGCGGGCCGAAGTGGGACAAGATCGAGCGTGATATCCGTCCTGAGCGCGGTCTGCTGAAGATTCGTTCGCAACTGGGCCTGTTTGCCAACCTGCGTCCGGCGATCCTCTATCCGCAACTGGCTGACGCTTCGTCGCTCAAGCCCGAGATCGTCTCCGGGCTGGACATCCTCATCGTCCGCGAACTGACCGGTGGCATCTACTTCGGTGCTCCGCGCGGCCAGCGCGAACTCGAAGGCGGCGAGCGCCAGGCCTATGACACCCTGCCCTACAGCGAGAGTGAAGTGCGCCGCATCGCCCGCGTGGGCTTCGACATGGCTCGCGTGCGCGGCAAGAAACTGTGCTCGGTGGACAAGGCCAACGTCCTGGCTTCCAGCCAGCTGTGGCGTGAAGTGGTCGAAGACGTGGCCAAGGACTACCCGGACGTCGAACTGAGCCACATGTATGTCGACAACGCCGCGATGCAGCTGGTGCGAGCACCCAAGCAGTTCGACGTGGTGGTGACCGACAACATGTTCGGTGACATTCTGTCGGATGAGGCTTCCATGCTGACCGGTTCCATCGGCATGCTGCCTTCTGCTTCGCTGGATGCCGACAACAAGGGCATGTACGAGCCATGCCACGGCTCGGCGCCTGACATCGCAGGCCAGGGCATCGCCAACCCGCTGGCGACCATCCTCTCGGTGTCGATGATGCTGCGTTACAGCTTCAACCAGCAGGCCGCTGCCGAGGCGATCGAGCAGGCTGTGAGCCGGGTGCTGGATCAGGGGCTGCGTACCGGCGACATCTGGTCGGCCGGTTGCACCAAGGTCGGTACGCAGGAAATGGGCGACGCAGTAGTCGCAGCGCTGCGGAATCTGTAATCTCTCTGGCCCGCCATCGTTTCCCTTCGATGGCGGCCCACTTTTTAGCAAAGGTGTAGTTGCGATGAAACGTGTAGGTCTGATCGGTTGGCGCGGTATGGTCGGTTCCGTGCTCATGCAGCGGATGCTGGAGGAGCAGGACTTCGACCTTATCGAGCCGGTGTTCTTCACCACCTCCAACGTGGGTGGCCAAGGCCCGAACGTGGGCAAGGATATTGCTCCGCTCAAGGACGCTTATTCGATCGAAGAGCTCAAGACCCTCGACGTGATCCTGACTTGCCAGGGCGGCGACTACACCAACGAGGTCTTCCCCAAGCTGCGCGAAGCCGGCTGGCAGGGGTACTGGATCGACGCCGCCTCGTCCCTGCGCATGCAGGATGATGCGGTCATCATCCTCGACCCGGTCAACCGCAGGGTCATCGACCAGCAGCTGGACGCTGGCACCAAGAACTACATCGGCGGCAACTGCACCGTCAGCCTGATGCTGATGGGCCTGGGCGGGCTGTTCGAAGCCGGCCTGGTCGAGTGGATGAGCGCCATGACTTACCAGGCGGCCTCCGGTGCTGGTGCGCAGAACATGCGCGAGCTGATCAAGCAGATGGGGGCGACCCATGCCGCGGTGGCCGACGATCTGGCCAACCCGGCCAGCGCGATCCTCGACATCGATCGCAAGGTTGCCGAAGCCATGCGCAGCGAAGCCTACCCGACCGAGAACTTCGGCGTGCCGCTGGCCGGCAGCCTGATCCCGTGGATCGACAAGGAACTGCCAAACGGGCAGAGCCGTGAGGAGTGGAAGGCGCAGGCCGAGACCAACAAGATCCTCGGCCGCTTCAAGAGCCCGATTCCGGTCGATGGCATCTGCGTACGTATCGGCGCCATGCGCTGCCACAGCCAGGCCCTGACCATCAAGCTCAACAAGGACGTGCCGATCGCCGATATCGAAGGCATGATCAGCCAGCACAACCCCTGGGTGAAGCTGGTGCCGAACCAGCGCGAGATCAGCATGCAGGAACTGAGTCCGACCAACGTGACCGGTACCCTGAACATTCCGGTCGGTCGTCTGCGCAAGCTGAACATGGGTTCCCAGTACCTGGGGGCCTTCACTGTCGGCGACCAACTGCTGTGGGGCGCTGCCGAGCCGCTGCGTCGCATGTTGCGGATTCTGCTGGAGCGTTGATCGCCTCAAGCTGAGCGAAAACCCGTGCTGGAGACAGCGCGGGTTTTTTGTTTGTGCGGCAATCAAGTAAAGTGCCGCTCCCGCCGTACCCGCAGAAGGAGCCAAACCATGAGCCAACCCCTAGATATCGCCGTTGTCGGCGCCACCGGCAGCGTCGGTGAGACCCTCGTGCAGATTCTCGAGGAGCTGGAGTTCCCGGTCGCGACCCTGCACCTGCTGGCCAGCATGGAGTCGGCGGGCAGCAGTGTGATGTTCGCCGGCAAGAAGGTGCGAGTGCGTGAGGTGGACAGCTTCGACTTCGCCCAGGTCAAGCTGGCGTTCTTCGCAGCAGGTGCTGCCGTCAGCCGCAGTTTTGCGCAGAAGGCACGCGAGGCCGGCTGCTCGGTGATCGATCTGTCGGGCGGGCTGGATGACGCGCTGGCGCTGGTGCCGGAGGCCAATGGCGAGGTCGTGGACAGCCTTGCATTGCCAGCCTTGCTGGCCAGCCCAAGCAGCGCCGCTGTTGCTCTGGCTGTCGCGTTGGCACCGCTCAAGGGGTTGCTGGATATCGAGCGGGTCCAGGTGATGGCCTGCCTGGCCATCTCGTCCCAGGGGCGCGAGGCGGTGAACGAGCTGGCGCGGCAGACGGCCGAGCTGCTCAACGCCCGCCCGTTGGAGCCGCGTTTCTTCGATCGCCAGGTGGCGTTCAACCTGCTGGCGCAGGTGGGTGCCACCGATGAGCAGGGGCATGCAACGCTGGAGCGTCGCCTGGTCAGCGAACTGCGCGTGCTGCTGGGGCTGCCTGAACTGAAGATTTCCGTGAGTTGCGTTCAAGTCCCGGTGTTTTTCGGCGATAGCTTCAGTGTGGCGGTGCAGAGCCGTCAGCCGGTCGATCTGCAGTCGGTCAACCAGGCGCTGGATGCCGCTGTCAGCGTCGAGCGTGTGGAAAATGACGATTATCCGACCCCTGTCGGTGACGCAGTGGGCCAAGACGTGGTCTATGTTGGTCGTGTACGCCATGGCGTCGATGAGGATCAGCAACTCAACTTGTGGCTGACCACCGACAACGTGCGCAAGGGTGCGGCGCTCAACGCCGTACAATTGGCGCAATTGTTGATAAAAAAAATGGCGTAAAAGATACTGGCCAGCAATTTTGTCCTACACCACTGGCAGGTTTTTAGGACGATTCATACAAGGGAAGAGGTCATGCTTCGAATTCGCAAACTGGTTCTGGCCATCGCGGCCGCCTCGGCGCTGTCGTCCGGCATGGCCAATGCCCTTGGCCTGGGGGAGTTGACCCTCAAGTCGGCGCAGAACCAGCCGCTGGATGCCGAGATCGAGTTGCTCGATGTGCGCGACCTCACCGCCGCCGAAGTGGCGCCGAGCCTGGCCCCTCCCGAGGAGTTCGCCAAGGCTGGGGTGACGCTGCCCGCCTATCTGGAAGACCTGACGTTCACGCCGGTGATCAACCCCAACGGTCGCAGCGTGTTGCGCGTGACATCCAGCAAGCCGCTGCCGGAGCCGGTGGTCAAGTTCCTGGTTCAGGTGATGTGGCCCCAAGGGCGGCTGTTGCGTGACTACAACGTGGCGCTCGACAAGCCGCAACAGGCCAACGCCAAGCCTGCCCAGGGCACCATCAGCCCGGCGGTGAGCGCCGCCAGCTACACCACGCGCCAGCGCGACACGCTCTGGCAGATCGCTGCGCGCAACACCCACGGCGGTTCGATCCAGCAGACCATGCTGGCGATCCAGGCCCTGAATCCCGATGCCTTCATCGGCAACAACATCAACCAGCTCAAGACCGGTCAGGTGCTGCGTCTTCCTGACCAGCAGCAGATCCGCAGCATCGCCCAGGGCGAGGCGATCCGCGAGGTTTCCGAGCAGTACGCGGCCTGGCGCGAAGGTCGGCGCCTGGGGCCGCGTGCGCGGCAGTTGGACGCTACCCGTCGAGGTGCCGCCGAAGCCGCGCCTGCACGTATCGCCCAGGGCGATAACCTGCGGCTGGTTGCGCCCGGCACCCAGGCGGGTGCCGGTAGTGCCAAGGCCCTCAGCGACAAGCTGGCCGTGGCCCAGGAAAGCCTGGATACCAGCCGCCGCGACAACGAAGAACTCAAGAGCCGGATGACCGACCTGCAGAGCCAGCTGGACAAGCTGCAGCGTCTGATCGAACTGAAGAACGACCAATTGGCGCGTCTCGAGGCGCAAGGTGCCGCCGAGCCGGCAGCACCTGTAGCCGCGACGCCGCCGGTCGAGCCGGTGGTCAACGCCCAGCTGGCGCCTGGCGAACCTGCGGTCACGCCACCGCCCGCAGCGGCGGATACTGCGCCGCAAGCAGCGGCGGCGCCAGAGCAGCAACCGAGCGTACTCGACGAACTGCTGGGCAATCCGCTGCTGCTGGCGCTGTTGGCGGGCTCGGCCTTCCTCGTGTTGCTGCTCCTGTTGCTGCTTCTGGCGCGCAAGCGCAAGGCCCAGCAGGAAGCAGAGAAGCACCTGCGCATGGCGCGGGCCCTGGCCGAGGAAGGTGAGCGCGGTCCGGATCTGGACCTGCCGCCCAGCAGTTTCGATGGGCTGGATGTCTCGGCGCCGAGCGTGACCTTGGCGCCTGCCGTGGTGGCGGCCTCTGCTGCAGCCGCGGCTGCGGCGGAAAAACCAGTCGTTGCCAGCGCTCCGGCTGATGCCGATCCGCACGCGGCGCTGTTGGCCGAGGTCGACGAGAGTGTCGCCAAGGGGCGCTTGAACCACGCCGCGACTCTGCTGGAGCCGGTGGTGGCTGCTGAGCCGCAGCGCAGCGACCTGCGCCTGAAACTGATGGAAGTCTACGCCCGCCAAGGTGATCAGGACGCGTTCGCCGGCCAGGAGCGTCAGTTGCCCGGTACACCTGAGAACCAGGGCGAAGTCGAGGGGCTCAAGCAGCGTTATCCGGCCATGCTCGGTGTTGCAGCGGTGGCAGGGCTCGGCGCGGCTGCGCTGGCGGCGGAGATGGACGAGCAGTATGTGCAGGAGCTGCTTCAGGAGCACGAGGCTGCACCTGCCGCAGAGCCCGAGCCGGTTGTCGACGAAGCGGTAGCGGTGGCGCCCGAGCCTGAGCCTGAGCTGGACAGCGTGCCGGACCTCGACGACGTGACCGCCACCGCCACGGACGATCTGGACAGCGCGTTCGACCTGAGTCTGGACGATGACCTGACGCTCGACGACCCGCTCGATGCCCCGGTGCTGGATGCACCTGAGGCGACGCAAGCGCTCGAGGTCGTGGCTGAGCCGGCGATTCAGCCCGAGCCGGTCGCCGCGAGTGATGCCGACGACGATTTCGAAGCGTTGCTGGCGCAGGCTCAGGCGCAATCCGAGCCACAAAGCCTGGATGATCTGGCGGACTTCGATCTGGATGTCGGTGAGTCTGCGGTAGCCGCGCCGCCTGCTGCCGAGCCGGAGGCGCCCGTGGATGTCGCTGCCGAGCTGGCTGCCTTCGACGAGATTCCGGAATTCGACCCGATTTCCGAGCTCGAGCTGCCGGACGACTTCGACCTGTCGTTGTCGCTGGATGACGAATCGCCGGCCGACAAGCACTTCGCCTCGGAGCTCAGTGACGTCAACGCCGAGCTCGACAAGTTGTCGCAGAGCCTGGCATCGCCGTCGCTGGAGCCGCACTTCACTGCCGAGGATGCGGCGCTCGAGCCTGGAGCCCTGGATGACCTGGACTTCGACTTCTTCTCCGGCACCGACGAAGTGGCCACCAAGCTCGACCTGGCTCGCGCCTACATCGACATGGGCGATCACCAGGGCGCCCGGGATATCCTCGACGAGGTGGTCAAGGATGGCGACGACGGTCAGCGCCAGGAGGCGCAGGACATGCTGTCGCGTCTGGTCTGACGCGTAGCTGACCCCGATCGGACAACGGCAGCCCTGAGGGCTGCCGTTGTCGTTATAATGGCCGCCTTTTCGTTTCATCCACAGGTTTGGCTTTCTTGGACATCAACGACATCGACACGGCCGAATCGGCGGCTGAAGGGTACTCGCGCATCGCCCTGGGCGTGGAATACAAAGGTTCGCGCTACCGCGGCTGGCAACGCCAGGCCAGCGGCGTGCCCAGTGTCCAGCAGGCGCTGGAGCAGGCATTGTCGAAGGTCGCTGACTCGCCGATCAGTGTCATGTGCGCCGGGCGCACCGACGCAGGCGTTCACGGCTGCGGTCAGGTGGTGCACTTCGATACCCGTGCAGTGCGTGACGAGCGTGCCTGGACCCTGGGCACCAACTTCAACCTGCCCCATGACATCAGCGTGGTCTGGGCGCGGACGATGCCTGCGCACTTCCATGCGCGGTTCAAGGCCACCGCCCGGCGTTACCGCTACGTCATCTACAACGATCCGATCCGTCCGGCGCACCTGGCCGAAGAGGTGACCTGGAATCACCGCCCGCTGGATGTCGCGGCGATGGCCGAGGCCGCCGAATACTTGCTCGGCACCCATGACTTCAGCGCGTTCAGGGCCAGCCAGTGCCAGGCCAAGTCGCCGATCAAGCATATCCACCACCTGCGTGTTACCCGCCATGGTCGGATGATCGTGCTCGATGTACGTGCCACGGCCTTCCTGCATCACATGGTGCGCAATATCGCTGGTGTGCTCATGACCATCGGTGCTGGCGAGCGCCCTGTGGAGTGGGCCCGTGCGGTGCTCGAGGGGCGCAACCGTCGGGAGGGGGGCGTGACGGCGCACCCTTACGGCCTGTACCTGGTGCAGGTGGAGTATCCGGAAGAGTTCGCCCTGCCGCAGCGTTACATCGGCCCACACTTTCTTACAGGCTACGAGGCGTTGGCAGACTGACGGGCGAAACGTCATTTGCTAACATCCGGCCCTTCACCGATCACTCAAGGTTCGTCGTCCATGAGCAACGTCCGCACCAAGATCTGCGGGATTACCCGCATCGAAGATGCGCTGGCCGCCGTCGAGGCCGGTGCCGATGCCATTGGCTTCGTCTTCTATGCCAAGAGCCCGCGCGCGGTGGATGTGCGCCAGGCGCGGGCGATCATCGAGCAGTTGCCGCCCTTCGTGACCACGGTGGGGCTGTTCGTCAACGCGTCACGCTGTGAGCTGAACGAGATCCTCGAGGTGGTTCCACTGGACCTGCTACAGTTCCACGGCGACGAAACCCCCGCTGATTGCGGAGGCTATCATCGCCCGTGGATCAAGGCCCTGCGAGTGCGCCCCGGGGATGATATCGAGGCTGCCTGCCAGCAGTACTCCGGCGCCCGTGGCATTCTCCTGGACACCTACGTGGCCGGCGTGCCGGGGGGGACTGGCGAAGCCTTCGATTGGTCGCTGGTGCCGAAGCGCCTGAGCAAGCCGATCATCCTCGCGGGCGGGTTGTCGGCGGACAACGTCGGCCAGGCCATTGCCCAGGTTCGACCCTATGCGGTGGACGTCAGTGGCGGCGTCGAGCAGGCCAAGGGCATCAAGGATGCCAGCAAGATCGAAGCCTTCATGCGCGCGGTCCGCGCGGCGTGACGGTGGATGTGACGGTTGGCGGCGTGCCATCGTCCATAGCTATCGCAGCCCGGTGCTGCCCGGCTGGCCCGTGGGGCTGGTCATCAGAACACGCGACGCCAGGGGCGTCGGCGTACAGGTTGAAGGTGGAGTGGTGCGCGGGTGGTCCCCGTGACCGGTCCATCGTCGTTTCGAACACGAATTTGAGCTCAAGGGTCGGGGCAGGGCAGGCGACAGCAAGCCCGCCAGCGGCCAAAACGGGAGAATAGAGCATGAGCAACTGGTTGGTAGACAAACTGATCCCTTCGATCATGCGTTCCGAGGTGAAGAAGAGCTCGGTGCCGGAAGGCCTGTGGCACAAGTGCCCGGCTTGCGAAGCCGTGCTGTATCGTCCGGAGCTGGAAAAAACACTCGACGTCTGCCCCAAGTGCAACCATCACATGCGTATCGGCGCCCGTGAGCGTATCGACATCTTCCTCGATGTCGAAGGCCGCGCCGAGCTCGGTGCCGACCTGGAACCGGTCGATCGCCTGAAGTTCCGTGATGGCAAGAAGTACAAGGATCGCCTGACCGCTGCCCAGAAGCAGACTGGCGAGAAGGACGCGCTGGTCTCGGTCAGCGGTACCCTCATGGGCATGCCGATCGTGGTCAGCGCCTTCGAGTTCTCCTTCATGGGGGGTTCGATGGGTGCCATCGTCGGCGAGCGCTTCGTGCGCGCAGCCAACTACGCCCTGGAAAACCGTTGCCCGATGATCTGTTTCTCCGCCTCCGGCGGTGCGCGCATGCAGGAAGCGCTGATCTCGCTGATGCAGATGGCCAAGACCTCGGCGGTGCTGGCGCGCCTGCGTGAAGAGGGCATCCCGTTCATCTCGGTGCTGACCGACCCGGTCTATGGTGGTGTATCCGCCAGCCTCGCGATGCTGGGCGATGTCATCGTTGGCGAACCGAAGGCGTTGATCGGCTTTGCCGGCCCGCGTGTGATCGAGCAGACCGTGCGCGAAAAACTGCCAGAGGGCTTCCAGCGCAGCGAGTTCCTGCTGGAGCACGGCGCCATCGACCTGATCATCTCCCGTCATGAGCTGCGTCCACGCCTGGCCCGCCTGTTGGCCCAGATGACCGGCCAACCGACCCCCGAGCAGGCGAAAGAAGCGGCCGTCGTCGCGTGATGAGCCAGCGTACTCTGGGCGAGTGGCTCGCATACCTCGAGCAGTTGCACCCTTCGGCCATCGACATGGGCCTGGAGCGTTCGCAGCAGGTGCTGGCGCGCCTCGCGCTCGGTCGGCTGGCGCCGCGGGTGGTGACGGTTACCGGCACCAACGGCAAGGGCTCGACCTGCGCGTTCGTCGCCTCGCTGCTGCGTGCCCAGGGGCTGAAGGTCGGCGTGTACAGCTCGCCGCACCTGTTGCGTTACAACGAAAGGGTGCTGATCGATGGCGTCGAAGCCAGCGATGAGCGACTGTGCGAAGCCTTCGCCGCCGTCGAGGCGGTGCGGGGCGAGATTTCCCTTACCTACTTCGAGATGGGTACGTTGGCGGCGTTCTGGCTGTTCCAGCAGTCGCAGCTCGATGCCGTGGTGCTCGAAGTGGGCCTTGGTGGCCGTCTGGACACCGTGAACGTGGTGGATGCCGACCTGGCGCTGGTGACCAGCATCGGTGTCGACCATGTCGATTACCTGGGTGATACCCGCGAACTGGTGGCCTTCGAGAAGGCTGGCATCTTCCGTGCGGGCAAGCCGGCGCTGTGCGGCGACCTGGACCCACCGCAGCCGCTGCTGGACAAGGCCGCCGAACTGGCTGCGCCGCTGTTCCTGCGTGGGCGTGAGTTCGACCTTGGCAGCGCTGAAGGCCGCTGGAGCTGGCGTGGTACTGCGACCGATGGTCAGTCGGTGGAACTGCATGACCTGCCGCTGCTCGACCTGCCCATGGAAAACGCTGCCCTGGCACTGCAGGCCTATCTGCTGATGGGTTTGCCGTGGCAGGCAGCGCAAGTTCGCCAGGCATTGCTCGATACCCGCATTACCGGTCGCCTGGACCGTCGCCAGTTGACCTGGCAGGGCAAGGCGGTGGAGCTGCTGCTGGATGTCGGGCACAACCCGCATGCCGCCGAGTACCTGGCTCGCCGCCTGGCTGCACGCCCGCTGAAGGGGCGTCGCCTGGCGGTTTTCGGCCTGCTCGCAGACAAGGATCTGGAAGGCGTGATCGCGCCATTGCAGGGCCTGGTCGACGACTGGGCGGTAACCCCTCTGGACACCCCGCGCAGCCGCACCGCTGCCGAACTGGCCACCGCCTTGACGAACGAAGGTGCTACGGTGAAGTCTTATGCCAGTGTCGCCGCAGCCCTCGAAGGGCAGTGTGCACAGGCAACGGCGGATGACCAGATCCTGCTGTTCGGTTCGTTTTTCTGCGTCGGCCAAGCCTTGGAATGGCTCGAGCGGCAGGCCCCGGAGGATGGAGTAGATGGCAGTGCTGGATAAAGGGATGAAGCAGCGCATGGTCGGTGCGCTGGTGCTGGTGGCGCTGGCGGTGATCTTCCTGCCGATGCTGTTCACCCGCGAGGACGAGATGCGCCAGGTGCGTGTCGAGGCGCCCCAGGCGCCGGCCATGCCAAGCCTGCCTGAGGTCAAGGTGGAGCCTGTGCAGGTGCCGGAGCCCCAGGCGCTGCCCGATCCCTCGGAGCAAGCGCCGGTGGTGGTCGATGAGTCCACTGCGCCGGTCAGCGCGCCAAGCCAGCCGATCACTCCGTCGCCTTCGCAGGTCGCCCAGGTGCCGGTGGTCAAGCCGCCAGCGCCTGCCGCTAAAGTTGAAACGCGCCCGGTGCAGCCTGCCACTCCGGCACCTGCTGCCACCGCCAGTGCAAGCAAGCCGGCGGCAGCGTCGAAGATCGACGCCAACGGTCTGCCGGTAAGTTGGTCGATCCAACTGGCCAGCCTGTCCAACCGCGCTGGGGCCGATAACCTGCAGAAGACCCTGCGCAGTCAGGGCTACAACGCCTACATCCGTTCGGCTGACGGCATGAATCGGGTGTTCGTCGGTCCGCTGATCGACCGCGCTGAAGCCGAGCGTGTGCGTGATGTGATCAACCGCCAGCAGAATCTCAAGGGTATCGTGGTTCGTTTCCAGCCGGAACGAGGCTGAATCCGGACGGCCCTGCCCGATCTGCACATTGATGCAGGTCGGGCAGGGCCGTTTTTCGTTCGGATTCCATCCTTCGCGAATGCGGCAAAGTTGTCCTGGAAGTCAGGCTGCAGGCCTTCAGCGACGTGACATTCCGCTTACCCCAAGCCCTTCGCTCTGTTAAAATGCGCCGCCTCAAACGTCTGCAGGCAGCACCGTGGCATTTACCTGGGTTGATTGGGCGATCATTGCGGTCGTCGCCGTTTCCTCACTGATCAGTCTCAAGCGCGGCTTCGTCAAGGAAGCCTTGTCCTTGCTCATCTGGATCATTGCCGGCGCGGTCGCCTGGATGTTCGGCGGGTCGCTGTCGCAGTACCTGGAGAGCTATATCCAGACACCCTCGGCACGAATCATCGCCGGGTGTACCATTCTTTTCGTCGCCACCCTGTTGGTGGGGGCGATGATCAACTTCCTCGTCGGCGAGCTGATCCGCGTGACCGGGCTGTCCGGCACCGATCGTTTCCTCGGCATGGCGTTCGGCGCCGCGCGCGGGGCCTTGCTGGTGGTGGTGGCCGTCGGGCTGCTCAGCCTGGGCCCGGTACAACAGGATCCGTGGTGGCAGGAATCACGCCTGATACCACAATTTCTATTGGTCGCTGACTGGTCGAAGAACCTGATTCTCGGTTTTGCCGGTCAGTGGATGTCCAGTGGGATCAGCTCTCCAGTTGATCTTCCGTTCAAGGAACAGCTGCTCGGTCCATCCCGGCCCTGAGCGCTTTTCACTCAAGTTTCGTCAAAGTAGGGGTTGCGTCGCATGTGTGGCATCGTCGGTATCGTCGGTAAGTCGAACGTCAATCAGGCGCTGTATGACGCGCTAACGGTCCTCCAGCACCGCGGCCAGGACGCTGCCGGTATCGTTACCAGCCATGACGGCCGGTTGTTCCTGCGCAAGGATAATGGCCTGGTGCGCGACGTCTTCCAGCAGCGCCACATGCAGCGCCTGGTCGGCCACATGGGCATCGGCCATGTGCGCTACCCGACCGCGGGCAGCTCCACCTCGGCCGAGGCCCAGCCGTTCTACGTCAACTCGCCATATGGCATCACCCTTGCGCACAACGGCAACCTGACCAACGTCGAGCAGTTGGCCAAGGAGATCTACGAGTCCGACCTGCGTCACGTCAACACCAATTCCGACTCGGAAGTGCTGCTCAACGTGTTCGCCCATGAGCTGGCTGTACGCGGCAAGCTGCAGCCAACCGAGGAAGACGTGTTCGCGGCGGTCTCTCACGTGCACAGCCGCTGCGTCGGTGGCTATGCGGTGGTGGCGATGATCACCGGCTACGGCATCGTCGGCTTCCGCGATCCCAACGGGATTCGCCCGGTGGTGTTCGGCCAGCGCCACACCGACGAAGGCGTCGAGTACATGATCGCCTCCGAAAGCGTTGCCCTGGACGTCCTCGGTTTCACCCTGATCCGTGACCTGGCGCCGGGTGAAGCGGTATACATCACCGAAGAAGGGCAGATGTACACCAAGCAGTGTGCCAACAACCCGAAACTGCAACCCTGCATCTTCGAGCATGTTTACCTGGCCCGTCCTGACTCGATCATGGATGGTGTCTCGGTGTACAAGGCGCGTCTGCGCATGGGTGAGAAGCTGGCCGAGAAGATCCGCCGCGAGCGCCCCGAGCACGACATCGACGTGGTCATCCCGATCCCGGACACCAGCCGCACCGCGGCCCTGGAACTGGCCAACCACCTGGGTGTGAAGTTCCGCGAAGGCTTCGTCAAGAACCGCTACATCGGCCGTACCTTCATCATGCCCGGCCAGGCTGCGCGCAAGAAGTCCGTACGCCAGAAGCTCAACGCCATCGAACTCGAGTTCCGTGGCAAGAACGTGATGCTGGTGGACGACTCGATCGTGCGTGGTACCACCTGCAAGCAGATCATCCAGATGGCCCGTGAGGCAGGCGCGAAGAACGTCTACTTCTGCTCCGCGGCGCCGGCTGTGCGTTACCCCAACGTCTACGGCATCGACATGCCGAGCGCTCACGAGCTGATCGCCCACAACCGTACCACCGAACAGGTGGCCGAGTTGATTGGCGCCGACTGGCTGATTTATCAGGACCTGCCGGACCTGATCGAATCGGTCGGTGGTGGCAAGATCAAGATCGAGCACTTCGATTGCGCGGTGTTCAACGGTGAATACGTCACCGGCGACATCGACGATGCCTATCTGGAACGTATCGAGCAGGCTCGTAACGATGCGGCCAAGGTCAAGACCCAGGCTGTCAGCGCGATCATCGACCTGTACAACAACTGACTTTGGGCTTTTTAGGAGTAACGGCATGACGGATCAATGGGATGCCGGACGGCTGGACAGCGACCTGGAGGGTGTCGGTTTCGACACCCTGGCAGTGCGTGCCGGTCAGCACCGTACGCCTGAGGGCGAGCACAGCGAAGCACTGTTCCTGACCTCCAGCTATGTCTTCCGCACGGCCGCCGATGCGGCTGCGCGGTTTGCTGGCGAAACGCCGGGCAACGTTTATTCGCGCTACACCAACCCGACCGTGCGTGCCTTCGAGGAACGCCTGGCGGCCATGGAAGGCGCAGAGCAGGCCGTGGCGACTTCCACCGGCATGGCGGCGATTCTCGCCGTGGTCATGTCGCTGTGCAGCGCTGGCGATCACGTGCTGGTATCGCAGAGCGTATTCGGCTCGACCATCAGCCTGTTCGAAAAGTATTTCAAGCGCTTCGGCGTGCAGGTGGACTATGTGCCGCTGGTCGATCTCGGCGGTTGGAAGAGCGCCCTCAAGGCCAACACCAAGCTGCTGATCGTCGAGTCGCCGTCCAACCCGCTGGCAGAACTGGTGGATATCGCTGCACTGGCCGAAATCGCCCATGCCGGTGGCGCGATGCTGGTGGTGGACAACTGCTTCAGCACTCCGGCGCTGCAGCAACCACTCAAGCTGGGTGCCGACATCGTCTTCCACTCCGCGACCAAGTTCATTGACGGCCAGGGCCGTTGCATGGGCGGTGTGGTTGCCGGTCGTGCCGAGCAGATGAAGGAAGTGGTGGGCTTTCTGCGTACCGCGGGGCCGACCCTCAGCCCGTTCAATGCCTGGATTTTCACCAAGGGCCTTGAGACCCTCAAGCTGCGCATGCGTGCACACTGCGAGAGCGCGCAGGCCTTGGCTGAGTGGCTGGAGCAGCAGGATGGTGTAGAGAAGGTGCATTACGCCGGCCTGCCAAGCCACCCGCAACACGAACTGGCCAAGCGCCAGATGAGTGGCTTCGGCGCCGTGGTCAGCTTCGAGGTCAAGGGTGGCAAAGAGGGCGCCTGGCGCTTTATCGACGCCACTCGAGTGATTTCGATCACCACGAACCTGGGTGACAGCAAGACCACTATCGCCCATCCGGCGACCACCTCCCACGGTCGTCTGAGCCCGCAGGAGCGTGAGGCAGCCGGCATCCGCGACAGCCTGATTCGCGTTGCGGTGGGGCTTGAGGACGTCGCCGACCTGCAGGCTGACCTGGCGCGTGGGTTGGCAGCGCTGTGATCGACTGGGCAGGCGGCGAGCCAGACCATAACGGTCGGGTGGCCCTGGTGACCGGTGCCGCGCGCGGCATCGGCCTGGGCATCGCCGCCTGGCTGATCTGCGAAGGTTGGCAGGTGGTGTTGAGTGACCTGGATCGCCAACGTGGGTCCAAGGTTGCCAAGACACTGGGCAGCAACGCCTGGTTCATCGCCATGGATGTTTCCGACGAGGCTCAGGTCAGCGCTGGCGTGGCGCAGGTACTGGGCCAGTTCGGGCGTCTGGATGCGCTGGTGTGCAACGCGGCCATTGCCAACCCGCACAACCATACACTCGAAAGCCTGAGCCTCGCGCAATGGAATCGTGTATTGGCGGTCAACCTCAGTGGCGCGATGCTGTTGGCCAAGCACTGTGCGCCTTACCTGCGCGCGCATGGCGGGGCGATCGTCAACCTGGCCTCCACACGTGCACGTCAGTCGGAGCCGGACACCGAGGCCTATGCCGCGAGCAAGGGCGGGCTGCTGGCACTGACTCACGCCCTGGCCATGAGCCTGGGGCCGGAGATCCGGGTCAACGCCGTCAGCCCTGGCTGGGTCGACGCGCGCGATCCGTCCCAGCGCCGCGCTGAACCCCTCACCGAAGCCGACCATGCCCAGCATCCAACGGGCAGGGTAGGGACGGTGGAGGATGTTGCGGCACTGGTGGCCTGGCTGTTGTCGCGTCAGGCTGGATTCGTCACCGGCCAGGAGTTTGTGGTCGATGGCGGCATGAGCCGCAAGATGATCTACAGCTGACGCGTCACTTGCCGCTGTGCAAAGCAAAGGAGCCGACAAGGCTCCTTTTTCGTTCTGGCGCTTTTTCAGGTTTTTGAAAAAAAATTCAACGGGGCTATTGACTTAGCATCGGTACCTGCGTAAATTTCGCGGCCTCAGCGAAGCAAACGCACCAAGCAACATCGCGAGGGTGATTAGCTCAGCCGGGAGAGCATCTGCCTTACAAGCAGAGGGTCGGCGGTTCGATCCCGTCATCACCCACCA
>NZ_JABWRM010000031.1:0-26185 GCF_014268955.1 Pseudomonas sp. RW3S2
CCCGCGAACACGGGCGTAGCCCGTGCCAGGCAGCGCGGTGTCTTTTTCGCGGGCAAGTCGGGGCGCCGAACCGCCGCTCCTACGGGGGCTGGGCTTGCCCGGGAAAGAGCGAACCGGTCAGAGCACCTGGCGCAGGAACGCCTGGGCCCGCGGATCCTTCGGCGCCGCGAAGAACGCTGCGGGTGCCGAATCTTCCAGCAACTTGCCATGGTCGAAGAACAGCACCCGGTCAGCCACTTCACGGGCAAAGCCCATCTCATGGGTCACGCAGACCATGGTCATGCCTTCCTGAGCCAAGGTCTTCATGACATCCAGCACCTCACCGACCATTTCCGGGTCGAGTGCCGAGGTCGGCTCGTCGAACAGCATCACCTTCGGGTCCATCGCCAGGGCACGGGCGATGGCCACCCGCTGCTGCTGCCCACCGGACAGGCGAGAGGGGTATTCATTGGCCTTCTGGCCGATGCCGACCTTCTCCAGCAACGCACGGGCCTTGGCTTCGCGGTCGGCCTTGCTGCGCTTGCGCACCACCTTCTGCGCCAGGCACAGGTTCTCCAGCACGGTCATGTGCGGGAACAGGTTGAAGTGCTGGAACACCATGCCGACTTCACGGCGGTAGGCGTTGATGTCGGTCTTGGGGTCTTCCAGGCGCAGCCCGTCGATGGCCACGTGGCCTTCGTCGAAATGCTCCAGGCCATTCAGGCAGCGCAGGAAGGTCGACTTGCCCGACCCCGAGGGGCCCAGCACCACCACCACCTCGCCCTTGGCGACCTGGGTGGAGACGTTGTCCACCGCACGCACCACCTGGCCGCGGGTGTCGAAGACTTTCAGCAGGTCACGGACTTCAATCACTTTGCGCAAGCCTCCGCTCGAGCCGGCTGGCAATGTGCGACAGCGGCAGGTTGATCAGCAGGTACAGGCCTGCCACGCAGAACCAGATCTCGAAGGTCGAGAACGACGTGGTGATCGCTTCGCGGCCGCTCTTGGTCAGCTCGGTAATGGCGATGACCGACACCAGCGAGGTGTCCTTGACCAGGCTGATGAACTGCCCTGCCAGTGGCGGCAGCACGCGCTTGAACGCCTGAGGCAGGATCACATGGCGCATCGACTGGCTGGCATTCAGGCCCAGCGAGCGCGCCGCCTCGTTCTGCCCCTTGGCGATCGACTGCACGCCGGCACGGACGATCTCGGCCACATAGGCGCCGGTGAACAGCGCCAGCGCCGCCACCCCGGCGAACTCGCGGGACAGGTTGAGCACGGTGCCGATGAAGAAATAGAAGATGAAGATCTGCACCAGCAGCGGCGTACCGCGCACCAGTTCGACATACACCGTGGACAGGTCGCGCAGGGTCGGGTTGCTCGACAACCGGCACAGCCCGGCGAACAGGCCGATCACCAGGCCGAAGGCTCCGGAAAGCACCGAGATCCACAAGGTGGTCCACAGGCCCCAGGCCAGCGGGCCGGCCGCCCAGTGGCGAGTGACGCCGATCTGGTCGCCCTCGGCGACATCGTCACCACGGCTAAGTTGCAGACTGTCCTTGACCACCTCCAGCACTTGCACCTCGCCGTCCTCGCTCTTGAGCGTGACGCGCGCGTCGTTGCCGGACACGACGATTTCCTCGACGGTGCCGTAGGCCGCGGCGCGCTGCACGTCTTCGGCCTGGAAGGCGAAGTACTGCGGCACACGGTTCCAGCGCCACTCGTAGGAAATCATCGAGGTGGCCATGTACAGACTGAACGCCAGGCCCACCAGCACCAGCGCGGTCAGCGCGTGCCAGGGCCACTGGGCTTTCTTGTGTTTGATCACGTGGGTGCTTCCGTAAATGCGAACGCGCAGGGGTTGCCTGCGCGTCAGGGTCATCGCCAGGGCTTGTGGTCCGGGCTCTTATTCCATGTCCTTCAGCCAGTCGGTCTTCTTGAACCACTTGTCGTGAATACGATCGTAGGTCCCGTCGTGCTTGATCTGGTGCAGGAAGTTGTTGATGAAGTTGATGCTGTCGTAGTCGCCCTTCTTCAGACCGAATGCCAGCGGCTCGTAGGTGAAGGGTTCTTCCAGGTAGACCAGCTTGCCGGCCCCGGCCTTGTTCACCGCGACCACGTTGTACGGCGCGTCGTAGACGAAGGCATCGGCCTTGCCGTTGACCACGTCCATCACCGCTTCCTGCTCGTTGTCGTAGCCGTGGTACTTGGCCTTGCTGATCAGCTTCTTGGCGACCATCTCGCCGGTGGTGCCGAGCTTGGACGTCAGGCGGTACTTCTCGTTGTTCAGATCCTTGTACGACTTGATCTCGCCTGCCAGCTCCTTGCGGATCAGCAGGGTCTGGCCAACGACGATGAAGGGTTCGCTGAAGTTCAGGCGCAGGTTGCGTTCCTGGGTCAGGGTCATGCCGCTGCCGATCATGTCGAACTTGTCGGTCAGCAGGGCCGGGATGATGCCGTCATAGGCAGTGGAGACGGTCTCGAGCTTGACGCCCATGGACTTGGCCATCGCCTTGAGGATGTCGACCTCGAAGCCGACGATCTCGCCGCGCTTGTTGGTCATCTGGAACGGCATGTAGGTCGGGTCCATACCCACGCGCAGGGTGCCGCGCTTGACCGCATCATCGATGGCGCCCGCCTGGGCGGTTGTGACCGCGATCAGCGCGGTGACGCCGAGCAGCATGCGCGACAGGTATTTCTTCATCATCACCAGGTCCCCTAGCAAGAAGTACGCAGAATTTTATTGTGTGCACGATCGTTCCGACCGGTGCGTTGTGTCGGGACGGATGCTAACGCATGCAGGCCCTGGGACCTAGAGCCGGCGGGGACTTTGTTGGCCAAAAATCATGGCGGTATGAAAAGCTTCGCGGGCAAGTCGCAGCGGCGAACGGCCGCTGCGACTTGCCCGCGAATGCGATGGATCAGGCGCCGACGAGTGCCGGCTGGCCTTCACCTTCAGGGTGCAGCGGCAGCAGCGGCGAGTGCGGATCGTTGGCGATGGAGTTGCGCCACACATTGATCCACGCCTCGTTCTGCTCGGCCCACACCCGCTCGTGCAGGCGCGACAGCGCCACCGGGTCGCTCAGCAGCGCCAGGCGAGTATTGCCGTCGATACCCTTGGGGCCGGCTTCCAGCGCCTTGGCGATACGCTCGGCACGCAGCGACTCGATCGCATCGGACTGGCCGTGACGGGCCGTACCCATGGCGCAGGCCAGGGCGTTCTGACGCGGATCGACCACGGCGCGAACGAAGCCATCGTGCAGGGCGTGCCAGCGGTTCTCGTGGGTGTACTGGTCGGTTGCCAGCAGCTCGTGCGGCGTGGCGTATTCCTCGGGAATCAGGAACAAGCGCTCATCCTTGGCCGCCAGGCCCAGGCGTACTCGGCTGGAGATCACCGAAACCGGGATCGACAACACCAGCGAACCGACGATAGGCGCCAGCCACCACAGGAAGCTCGGGTTCAGCCAAGCCACAAGCGCAGCCCAGGCGATACCCAGCAGGGTCTGCGGGCCATGGCGGCGTACCGCTTCGCTCCATGGCGTGGAGTCGTCGTCACGCTGCGGCGAATTCCAGGTCGCTGCCCAGCCGAGGAACGCAGCCAGCACGAAGCGGGTGTGGAAGATCATCCGCACCGGCGCCAGCAACATGGAGAAAAGCATCTCCATCAGCATCGACAGGGTCACCTTGATCCGCCCGCCGAACTCGGTCGCGCCCTTGGCCCAGATCAGGATGATGCTCAGCAGCTTGGGCAGGAACAGCAGCACGATGGTGGTGGAGAACAGCGCGATGGCTTTTTCCGGGTGCCACTGCGGCCACAGCGGATAGAGCTGGAACGGCTCGATGAAGTACTGCGGCTCCATCAGCGTGTTGGTTGCCAGCAGCGCCGTCGACAGCACCAGGAACAGGAACCACAGCGGCGCCGACAGGTACGACATCACCCCGGTGAGGAACACCGCGCGGTGCACCGGGTGCATGCCCTTGACCAGGAACAGGCGGAAGTTCATCAGGTTGCCGTGGCACCAGCGCCGGTCGCGCTTGAGCTCGTCGAGCAGGTTCGGCGGCAGCTCTTCATAGCTGCCCGGCAGGTCATAGGCAATCCACACGCCCCAGCCGGCACGGCGCATCAGCGCGGCTTCGACGAAGTCGTGGGACAGGATCGCGCCGGCGAAGGCACCCTTGCCCGGCAGCGGCGCCAGGGCGCAATGCTCGATGAAGGGCTTCATGCGGATGATCGCGTTGTGCCCCCAGTAATGCGACTCGCCCAACTGCCAGAAGTGCAGGCCAGCGGTGAACAGCGGGCCGTACACGCGGGTGGCGAACTGCTGCATGCGCGCATAGAGGGTGTCCATGCCCGAAGCCTTCGGCCCGGTCTGGATGATACCGGCGTCCGGGTTGGCCTCCATCAGGCGCACCAGGCTGCTCAGGCACTCGCCGCTCATCACGCTGTCGGCGTCGAGGACGACCATGTACTTGTACTCGCCCCCCCAGCGACGGCAGAAGTCGTCGAGGTTACCGCTCTTGCGCTTCACACGGCGGCGGCGGCGGCGATAGAAGATACGGCCGAACCCTTTCGCCTCACGGCACACCTCCAGCCACGCCTGCTGCTCGGCAACGGCGATGTCGGTGTCGTTGGTGTCACTGAGCACGAAGAAGTCGAAGCGGTCCAGGTTGCCGGTGGCGGCCACCGACTCGAAGGTCGCGCGCAGGCCGGCGAAGACCCGTGGCACGTCCTCGTTGCAGATCGGCATGACGATCGCGGTGCGGGCATCGGCCGGGATCGGCTCGTTGCCCGCACTGCTGCCGGAAATCTTGTACTTGTCACGGCCGGTGAGCAACTCGAGGAAGCCCATCAGCGCGGTCCAGAAGCCCGCCGACACCCAGCAGAACAGGATGCCGAAGAGGATCAGGATGGAGGTCTGCAAGGCATAGGGCCAGACCTGCACGACGGTATCCCAGATCGGCTGGTTGACCACTTCTTCCAGGTCGACGAACGACCAGCCCTGGTACGGCAGGATGCCCTTCATGTACCAGCCGGCGACGATGGTCTGGCCGATCATCAGCGCCAGCAGGATGTAGCGGCGCAACGAGCCGACCCGGCGCCAGCGTGCCGGCGGCAGCTCGCGCTTGGGCGGTTGCGGGGCGTTGGTGCGGCCGGTCATGCGCCGCCACATGCGCACCAGGATATTGGTGCGCCAGGGCTCGGGCAGGACCTTGGTGCGCTTGATCGGCGGGGCGATCTTCAGGCACAGGCGGCCACCGCCGTCGACGCCGAGCATCTCGGCCTCTTCGAGCTCGGCGGCGCTGCCGACGGTCAGACGGGAACCCACCGAAGCCTGGACGGCCTCGGTGGCGCTGGCGGCCGGATCAGCCGCCAGGCGTTGGTGCAGCTCGCTGAAGGAAGAGCAGCTGGCGAGTTCCGCTCGCTGCTCGTCGCTCAGAGGAAGGTGGGCCAGGTACTCGCCAAGCGATTCCGGCCTTGCGTTTGAGTTACTCATCGGCAGGCAACTGATAGCTCCAGGTTTCGGTCAGCACCTTCTCGGTGGTGGCCGGGGCCCCGTTGGTGGACGCCGCGTCGGCGGCTGGTTGCTCGGCCGGCTTCTCGGCTTTCTCGGCCTTGGCATGCTGAGCCTTGGCGTGCTTGGCGGCCGCCTTGTCCTGCTGGGTTTCGGCAGGTTTGGTTTCCTTCGGTGCCTCGACCGGAACATCGCGTACCAGCGCGGCACGCATCTCGGTGGACTTCTTCGGATCCTTGACCTTCAACCGCAGGGTCAGACGCCAGCCCTTGATCTCTGGGTTATAGCGCAGATTGTTCTCGACCACCTCGGCGTTGTCGCCAACGCTGACCTGGCTGCGCACGGCAGTGTCGGCCGGCAGGGCGGCAAGGACCGGGCCGTCGAAGTCGACCAGGAAGGCCACGCTGCCATCGGCCTGACGGATCAGGTTGGCTTGCTTGACGTCACCGGTCGAACGCAGGGTCTGCTTGACCCAGCCAAGGTCCTGGGCCTGGAACTTGGGCTCACTGATGGTCCAGTGCAGGCGATAGTTGTACTCGAACGGCTTGCCTGGCTCAGGCAGGGTTTCCGGGCTCCAGAAAGCAACGATGTTGTCGTTGGTCTCGTCGGCGGTCGGAATCTCGACCAGGTCGACGGTGCCCTTGCCCCAGTCGCCCTTGGGCTCGATCCAGGTGCTTGGACGCTTCTGGTAGTTGTCGTCGAGGTCTTCGAAGTCGCTGAAGGCACGCTGGCGCTGCATCAGGCCGAAACCACGCGGGTTCTCGACGCTGAAGTTGCTCACGGCCAGGTGTTTCGGGTTGTTCAGCGGACGCCACAGCCATTCGCCGTTGCCGGCGTGGATCGACAGGCCTTCGGAATCGTGCAGCGCCGGACGGTAGTTCTGCACCTTCGACGGCTGGTTCGGGCCGAACAGGAACATGCTGGTCAGCGGGGCAATGCCCAGGCGGCTGACGTGGTCACGCAGGAAAACCTTGGACTTGACGTCGACGATGGTGTCGTCGCCCGGACGCACGGTCAGCTTGTAGGCGCCGGTGGAGCGTGGCGAATCGAGCAGCGCGTAGATCACCAGGTGCTTGTCGGCAGGCTTGGGCTTCTCGATCCAGAACTCGCGAAAGCGCGGGAACTCTTCGCCCGACGGCAGCGCAGTGTCGATGGCCAGGCCACGGGCGGACAGGCCATAGGCGTGCCCCTTGCCGACCACGCGGAAGTAGCTGGCGCCCAGCAGGGTCATGATCTCATCCTGCTTGTCAGGCTTGTTGATCGGGTAGAGCACGCGGAAACCGGCGTAGCCGAGGTTCTTGGTGGCATCGGCGTCATGCGGTACGTCGCCGAACTCGAAGCGGCTCGGGTCGTACTTGATCTCTTCGACCTTCTTGGCGGTGATCTCGTTGATGGTCACCGGCGTGTCGAAGTGCATGCCCTGATGGTAGAAGGAAAGCTTGAACGGGGTCTTGTCATTCGCCCATTCGGCCTTTTCCTGGATGAAGCGGATTTTCTGATAGTCCGCGTACTTCATGTCGCGGAACACCGGAGGCAGGTTGCTCTTCGGTGCTTCGTACTTCTGGCCGGCCAGATCCTTTGCCTTGGCTGCAACATCGTCAAGATTGAATGCCCACAGCTGGCCTGCGCTCATCAGGCCAACCAGCGCTGCGCCTGCCAACAAGGCCGTGCGCAGCCGATTGCCGGGGATTCTTGGTGCATTACAGGGACTTACAATCACGAGCAACCCTCGCCGTAAACAGATCATGAAACCAACGGCCAGCGACCAATGCCGGGTTGGCGAGCACTGTTCGGACCCCGCAAGGGCGCAATGATTCCCCAAACGGATCCAGACAATGCTCGAGTCAGAGTGAAACGAACCTGCGAACGCAGGCTCACGCAGCGCGCGATTATCCAGCAGGCTGCGTTACAACGCATCAGGCTGGACAAACTATTTATCGTACAAAACCCCTTGTTTTCCTACAAACAAGGGGTTTTTGCGGCTCATATTTGTAACATAAATGTTACGGGGCCATCATTGACCAGGTGAACCTGCATGTCTGCACCAAAACGGCCACTCTCGACGTTCGAGTGCTGAAGCTTAGCCTGCTGCAAAAGATAGTCGAAAAGCTCGGCCCCCAGAGCAGGCGGTGCCGCCGTCGAAAAACCTGGCCGCATGCCACTACGGGTGTCGGCGGCCAGGGTGAACTGCGATACCAGCAGCAGCCCGCCGCCGATATCCTTGAGCGACAGGTTCATCTTGCCCTGCGGGTCACTGAACACCCGGTAGTTCAACAGCTTGTGCAAAAGCTTATCGGCATGTTCGCGGGTATCTTCAGGCTCGACCGCCACCAGCACCAGCAAACCCTGGTCTACCGCGCCGACGATCTCGCCCTCGACTTCGACCCGAGCTGCGCGTACACGCTGCAGCAGGCCCTTCATGCTTCTTCCAGGGGCAGGTCGAGCAGGCGACGGGCCATCTGGTCCGCGGCGCGTACCAGGGCATCGGTGATGCCCGGCTCGGACGCGGCGTGACCGGCATCGCGGATCACCTTGAGTTCACTGTTCGGCCAGGCCTGGTGCAGCTCCCAGGCGTTGTCCAGCGGGCAGATCACGTCGTAGCGGCCATGCACGATCACCGCCGGCAGGTGGGCGATCTTCGGCAAGTCGCGGATCAACTGGTCCGGCTCGAGGAAGCCATTGTTCATGAAGTAGTGGCATTCGATGCGGGCGATCGACAGCGCGCGCTGAGGCTCGGAGAAACGATCGACCACCAGCGGGTTGGGACGCAGCGTGGCGGTGCGGCCTTCCCAGGTCGACCAGGCCTTGGCGGCCTGCATCTGGGCGATCTGGTCGTGGCCGGTCAGGCGCTTGTGGAAGGCCTTGACCAGGTCACCGCGCTCATCCGCCGGGATCGGCGCGATGTAGTCCTGCCAGTAGTCAGGGAACAGACGGCTGGCGCCCGCCTGATAGAACCATTCGATTTCCTGGGGGCGGCACAGGAAGATCCCACGCAGGATCAGGCCATGCACGCGCTCGGGGTGAGTCTGGGCGTAGGCCAGCGCCAGCGTCGAGCCCCAGGAGCCACCGAACAGCACCCATTTGTCGATGCCCAGGTGCTCGCGGATGCGCTCCAGGTCTTCGATCAGGTGCCAGGTGGTGTTGTTCTCCAGGCTCGCGTGCGGCGTGGAGCGCCCACAGCCGCGCTGGTCGAAGGTGATGATGCGGTAGAGGTTGGGGTCGAAGTAGCAACGGCTCTGGGCGTCGCAGCCCGAGCCCGGACCTCCGTGGATGAACACCACCGGCAAACCTTCAGGCGAACCACTTTCATCGACGTACAACACGTGCGGCGCTTCCACGGCCAGATCGTGCCGGGCGTAGGGTTTGATCTGCGGGTAGAGGGTCTGCATTGCGCACTCCGTGTGGGGATTGTTCGGCCGAGGGCCATCATAAACCTGAATTGCGCTTTGAGCATGTACCCGTGTGATGGGCATGCCCGATCATTGTCTCAAGGCCCCCATAAACTGTTATGTCAGCCTGGCCTGCGTGGCTCACTAGCATCGGTGTTTTCCCATGAGACACCGCCATGAACAAGCCAGCCCCCCTCACGCCCCACGCCCTGATCGAGCACAAGATGCCGTCGTGGATGCGCACGACCCCCGCCCGCATGCACGCCGTCATGCGCAAAACCCTCAAAACTCCGCCGACCTGGTTCGCGCAGGCCAACGCCACGACCCATGACCTCGCCCAAGCCTATGCCGACTACCAGGCCCAAAGTGCAAAGCTCGATGCACAAATGAGCGCGCTCCCGGCGCTGACTGCGTTCGCCACCCAGCAGTTGCAACAGGCGATTCACACGCGGTTCAGGCTATCCCTCGACGTGGCCACCCACTACCTGATCAATGCCAGCAAGGCCGAAGCCTACAAGGCGCAACTGGAAGGCGACCCCGTCGTCGACGGGCAGCGCGCGCTGAAGCTGGCCACTCAATCGCTGTTGCACTGCGCGCTGCAGAACTTCGAGGAGGCCGAAGCCCAGCCCAATGGGCTGGATGGACAATCGCTCAGCGCGGCCGTAGTCGACAGCAACGTCTTCAGGTTCCTCACTCCTGTCGGAAAGCAACTAGCCATCGCGCCCCATGAGTTCGCAGCCCTGAGCCGTGAACTGGATATCGGCGGCCAGTACCAGACGCTGATCGCCGACCTGTTGAACACCGCAGCGCCAGCGCTGCGCGCTACCGAACAGGCGGCCTTGCGCGTGGAAGTGCACAAAGCCCGCCTCAGCCAAGCGATCGACGCCGAGCTGCATTCGATACTGCTCAGCCTCGTCGAGGACACGGCGGCCGAGTACCAGGGCAGCCCGGTGCGTTGCGCCGGACTGGCGCTGTTCGGGGTGCCATTGACCGGAGCCATGGTCATCGGCGCAGTCCCCTCCCCCGAACAACTGCTGATCTACGATCCGCTGCTGTTGCCGTACAAAGGCCTCCTTGTCACCTACCTTCCCGGCAGCGCCATACCCTTGAAACAGCACCACTCGGTGCACGAGGCGCAGGCCCACTTGCGCGAGCAATTGGGGAAAATGCCGGACAGCCAGCTCAAGCGCGCAGTGTCGGCACGTGACAGCGCCACCTTCGTCGAAAAGCTGATCGACTGTCTGCGGCCCATCGACTGGAGCACGTTGAAACCTACCCCCAACGGCCAAGAACGCCAGGTCGAGCGGGTACGTGACCCCGAAGCCTGGGTACCCGTAACCCTGAAGCCTTTTCGCAAGCCGCTGCTCACGCACCTGGTCGAGCAGAAGCAACAGCGACTCAAGGACGACGCGGCATTCCACGCGGTGCCCACCGCCGTCGAAGACGAAAAGACCGCCACAAAGCGTCGAGCCTACTTCACCCAGTTGGCCTTCAACGCCCTCAACATCAGCGGCTTCTTCGTACCCGTGTTGGGCCAAGTGATGATGGGTGTGGCCGCGATCCAACTGAGCTATGAGATTTTCGAGGGTCTCGACAGCTGGGCCAACGGCGACCAGCAACAGGCATTCGAGTATCTGATGGACGTGGTCGAGAACGTGGCGCTCACCGCCGCCTTGGGGGCCGCCGGCGGCACAGGCGAGATACCGGCGCTCGAGCGCGTTGCGGTGGAAACGCCCTCGTTCATAGAAGAGCTCACCCCTATCGAACTGCTCAATGGCCAGACCCGCCTGTGGGCGCCCGACCTGCGACCGTTCGCGCACGACATCCTGTTGCCCGCCGACCTGCAGCCAGATGAATTCGGCCTTTACCACCACCAAGGCAAGACCTGGCTGGCGCTGGACGGCACCCACTATTCGCTGACCCAGGCGGCGCATACCGGTGAGTATCGACTCGAACACCCGCATAACCCGCAGAGCTACCAGCCCAGCCTGCGTCACAATGGTGCCGGTGCCTGGCAGCACGAACTGGACCAGCCGTTGACCTGGCAGGCACCCGCCCTCATGCGTCGCGCCAGCCCGCTGGCCACGGCGTTCGACGATGCAACCATCAGCCGCATTCTGGAGATCAGCGACACCCGGGAAGACGTACTGCGCCGGATCGTCACCGAGAATCAACGGCTTCCCGCACTGCTGGAAGACACCCTGACGCGCTTCAAGCTGGACCAGCAGATCAGCCAGGCGCCCGCCTACGCCGAGCCACACAAGGCCCAGGCCGAATTCGCCAAGCGCTACAGCGCCTTGTCGAGCACAGCGATGCCGTCCGCAGAGGTCATCCGCCAGCGCTACCCGCAACTACCGGGTGTCATCGTCGAGGAACTGCTGCGCCACGCCACGCCCGAGGAACTGCAAACCCTGGCACAGGCCAAGGTGCCCTACCGCCTGGCCCAGGAAATACGCATCTATCAGCAGCAGGTGCGCCTGGCGCGGGCCTACGAGGGGCTGTACCTGGACTCGGTGCGCAACGCCGATAGCGAGCGGCTGGCGCTGTACACGCTGGAGCGGTTGTCCGACTGGCCAGCCGGCACCCGCATGACCCTGGAGCAGCTGCCTGGCGGCAGCTTCGAGATCGGTGCAGCCGACACGCAGGGCCAGACCGTGGTCAGCACCGCCGCGGGCTACCTTGCGCAATCGAGTGCCGCTACGGGTACCGACTTGTCCACACACGCCTCGTTGTACAGCGCGCTGCTCGAAGTAATACCCGCCGCACTGCGCAAAACACTGACGGGCAACGATGCCGAACAAGCCCTTGCCCTGAAACGCCTGATCCAGGCCACCCCCCTGCCGCGCCCTGCACTCAGACGCCTGCTGGGCATGCAACCGCTGAACTCGGGCTACCGCTCACCGATGCGCCTGGCCGACGGACGCATCGGCTACCCGCTGGGCGGCCAAGGTGCGGCCGGGGGGCATTTCACACGCCATACCCTGCTGCGCATCATCCGCACCCTTGAACTGCCGGAACACCTCTCCCACTCGGCCGAACAGATCCTGACCCGCCTTGAAACCAGCGGCATGAACCGCTCGGACATCCATAACCGCCTGCGCCAGCTGCAAGAACAACGCACCACCCTGCAGCGCTGGCTGGACGATTGGCGCACGGCTGTCCACCCCGACACCCTCACTGCGCCCCAAGCGTTCTCCGAGCTTCAGGCACGCTTCATGAATCATTGGCACCGCAACGCATTGCCCAGCCTCGGCGACACCCAAGCCCCACTGCACCTGGAGCGCATCGACCTCAGCAGCTTCCCCACAGGCCTGCCCGACTTCCTCAGCGCAACGATCACGCACCTGCAACTGACCGAGCCGTCATTCGGCAATAGCGTGGGTTGGGCAGTATACGAACGGCACCTGAACAACCTGTTCCAACAGTTGCCAGGCTTGCGCTCACTCGAAATCAGCCGCCCCTACTCGGAAACCGCGGCCCCCTCCCAATTACTCTTCAGCGTCGGCTTGATGGCCACGCACTTCCCCGAGCTCGAATCGCTCAGCCTGCTGAACCAGAACCTGCAACTGTCCGAAAGCGACATCAACAGCCTCGCCGGTCTGCGCCGTCTGCGTCGCCTGGACCTCGGCGGCAACCGCCTTTCAGAACGCTACCGCCCGGATTTTCGCGAGCTCACGCTGGACTACCTCGGCCTCGACCGTATGACCCTCGACCAATGGCCGCAGGGTCTGAGCCTGGGGTCACTGGCGAACATCGGCGAACTGTCGCTACGCGACAACAACCTGCGGGTACTGCCTGGCATGCTGTTCGGCAGCCACGCCGACGCACGCCCACGCACCGTCATCTCACTGGAAGGCAACCGCATCAGCGATGACCAATTGCTGCGCCTGCTGCTGGCCCAGGACACATCGACGCCCAACATCACGGTCGATATCTCTCCCAGCCTGCGCACCCGCCTGGACCAACACATCCAGCAACGCCAGGCGCTGCACGAGGCCATCGACCAGTGGGCCAACGCCTCCAGTTCGAGCGCACCGCTAAGCCAAGCCGCGACGCTTGCCCGCCGCCGTATCGGCTCCGCGTTGAGCACCTTCTGGCAAAGCCAGGAACAAGGCCTGACCCAGACGACCTTGCGCTTGGAAGACATGGACCTGGGGCATTTCCCGCCACAGTTGCCGGCTTTCTTCAACGAGCGGGTGCGCAACCTGTCCATATCCCGAGCCAGCGGAACCACGGAGCAGTTGAACACGTTCTTCGCCCGGCTGCCGAACGTCGAGAGCCTGAACCTGGTGGAGTACATCGGCGCCACCCAGACCCTGCCCACGGCACTGTTGCGCCTGCCAAACCTGACCTATCTCTCGATACGTGACATGGGCCTGGAGGTGAACGACAACCTGCTTGCAACCCTCGCCCACTTGAGCAACCTGACGCTGTTGGACCTGGGCGGCAACCGCATGGGTAGCATCACCCAAGTGCCCGAAGGGCTGCGCAACCTGCGCCGCCTCGACCTCAACAACATGGGCCTGCAGCACTGGCCGACCTGGGTCGACAGCCTGCTGCCGATGGACATGCTGGATCTCAGTGAAAATCAGCTCACTGCACTTCCCGAACACATTCTCAACAACATCAACAACGACTTCCCGATCTCATCGATCGCCTTGTTCGGTAACCCGCTGAGCATGGACACCATGATGCGCGCGCGCACCTCGTCGGACAGCCAGCACAGCTACACCTTCGCCATGGACATGCCCGACGACCTGCTCCTGCTCACCTCCTCAGATGATGAAATGGCTGGCGGGCACCTGCACAACCCGATGCTTTCGGTCGATAACGATCTGCCCAACATCGACGACTGGTTGCTCGGCACAGAGGCGCAGAACGAAGCCCTGAAAAGCGCCTGGGATACCCTCGAAGAAGGCGGTGAGGCCGCCAACCTGCTGGCGCTGGTCGGCCGGTTGCGCCAGGCCGCCCCCTATCGCAACGGGCAGACCCGCCAATCGTTCTGCGAGCGCGTGCGTCTGATGCTGGTCAAGGCCTCGGTCATTACCGAGGAGCGTCTGCTGTTCAACGCCGTGGCCGAGGAGGCCCTGGTACAGCCCGACACCGGCAGCCAGACCTGCCATGACGGCGCGCTGCTGGTGTTCCAGAACATCGAACTGCTGATCGACGGCCGGCGCCTGCTGACCGAGCCGGCAGACTCGGAGCACACGCTCTACCGTGAGCTGCGTCGCCTGTACCGCCTGCACCGCCTGGACGAGATCGCCCGGGACAAGGCCAGGGGACGCGACGAGGCAGAGGTGCGCCTGGCCTATCGACGTGGGTTGAACGAAGAACTCAAGCTTGGCGTACCGGACGACAACATGCTGTATCAGGCATCTGCCGACGTCAGCCGTAACGAACTGGCGTTGGCCGTGGACCAGGTGCACCGCGAAGAACAGGGCGAATCGTTCCTGAACTACGCCACCAGCAACCAAGAATGGATTCGCTACCTGCGCCACACCAACCAGGCGCGCTTCGATGCAATCGAACAGCAGTACCAGGCGCAGGTACTGGAGTTGCCCGAGCAGTTCCCCGACAGCACCCTGGAGCAACTCGCGCCGGAGTTCGACAACTTGAAGCGTGACAAGGACGCAAAAGAGGCCCGCCTGATTCTGGAGCTGACCATCCAGGCCAACCCCGAACGCGAGTGACGTGTTGGCGACACCGCACCGTCCCCAGGCCGGCTTTGTTCCGGCCTGGGGCTGGCCTCACTTGCCGTAACGCATCTTGCCCCACTCGAGCACGCTGGCGAGCAGATGCTGCAGCACCTCCTGCGTGGGCCGCGCCAGATCCTCGCGGTAGGCGAACGGCTCCACCTCTTCCATATAGGTGCTCTGCGCCAGCTCCAGTTGCACTGCATGGATATGATTGGTCGGATCCCCGTAATGCCGGGTGATGTGTCCGCCTTTGAAGCGCCCGTTGAGCACATGGGTATAGGCTGGCGCCTGGGCACACACCTTCTCCAGCCGTTCGGCCAGCTCCGAGTCACAGCTCGCGCCGTTGAAGGTGCCGAGGTTGAAGTCCGGCAGCTTGCCCTCGAACAGGTGCGGGATCACCGATCGGATCGAGTGGGCATCCCACAGCAGCGCGTAACCGAATTCGGCGCGCAGGCGATCCAGCTCCTGGCGGATCGTGCCGTGGTAAGGGCGCCAGATCTGCTCCAGGTAGGTGGCACGCTCGTCGGCCGACGGCACCTGGCCGTCCCTGAACAACGGCTCGCCCTCGAACAGCGTCGCCGGGTACAGACCCGTGGTGGCGCCGACATACAACGGCTTGTCATCGTCCGGTCGGTTCAGGTCGATGACGAAGCGCGAGTACTGCGCCGCCACCACGCTGGCACCCAGCTCACGGGCAAAATCGTACAGCTGCGGGATATGCCAGTCGGTGTCCGGCAGGCTTTTGGCCTCGTCCACCAGCCCGGCCTCGACCGCCGGGGTCAACTTGAGGCCGGCGTGGGGCATGCTGATCAGCAGCGGCAGGCGACCTTGATGAAAACTCAATACCTTGTCCATGACGCCTCGCTCAGTGGGAAATTTCATGGCCCAGGCGCACCACGCGCTTAGGCAGGTCGCCACCCAGCCAGTAGGCCAGGTCGGCAGGTCGTTCGATCTGCCAGGCGACGAAGTCGGCGACCTTGCCAGTCTCCAGCGAACCATGGCTGTCGCCCAGGCCCAGGGCCGTGGCGGCGTACAGGGTGACACCGGCCAAGGCTTCTTCCGGGGTCATGCGGAACAGGGTGCAGCCCATGTTCAGCATCAGGCGCAGCGACAGCACTGGCGAGGTGCCGGGGTTGAGGTCGCTGGACAGAGCGATCTTCACGCCATGCCGACGCAGAGCGTCCATCGGCGGCAACTGGGTTTCGCGCAGGAAGTAGAACGCCCCCGGCAGCAGCACGGCGACGGTGCCAGCCTGAGCCATGGCGATGGCATCTTCCTCGGTCATGAATTCCAGGTGATCGGCCGACAGCGCCTGGTAGCGCGCCGCGAGCGTGGAGCCATGCAGCGACGACAATTGTTCAGCGTGCAGCTTGACCGGCAGCCCCAGTTCGCGCGCCTTGATGAACACCCGCTCGACCTGCGCCGGCGAGAACGCCAGGTGCTCGCAGAAGGCATCCACCGCATCCACCAACCCTTCAGCGGCCAGGGCCGGGAGCATCTCGTCGCAGACATGGGTGATGTAGTCGTCGGCCCGCCCGGCGTACTCCGGCGGCAACGCGTGGGCGGCAAGGCAAGTGGCGCGTACGGTCACCGGCAGCTCTTCTGCGATGCGTCGGGCAACGCGCAGCATCTTGCGCTCGTTGGCCAGGTCCAGGCCGTAGCCGGACTTGATCTCCAGGGTGGTCACACCATCGCGCAGCAACGCCTGAACGCGCTGACGGGCGCTGGCCAGCAGTGCGTCCTCACTGGCCGCGCGAGTAGCACGCACGGTGCTGGCGATGCCACCGCCCTGGGCGGCGATCTCGGCGTAGCTGACGCCCTGCAGGCGCTGCTCGAACTCACCGCTGCGGTTGCCGCCGAACACCGTGTGGGTGTGGCAGTCGATCAGGCCGGGAGTGACCCAGGCGCCGCCCAGGTCGACCACGCGTTCGGCATCGACGCCCGGCAGTTCGGCCTGGGGGCCGATCCATTCGATCAGCCCGGCATTGGTGACGATCGCCGCGTCCTCGATGATCGAGTAGCTGCCGTTGGCCATGGTGGCCGTGTGGCAGTGCTGCCAGAGGGTTCTCATAAAGCTCTCCACAAGTCAGCGGTGCAGTTCGGCCTGCTCCCGGGCGACCTGGCCCTGCCCTGAGCGCGGCTTGCACCACAACAGGTAGGACAGTACCAGGAACACCACCCACGCCACGCCCACCAGCAGCGCCGCCTGGGTGTTCGGGAAGTAGCCGAGCACACCGAAAATGAACAACATGAACACAATCGCCAGCGCCGGACCCCATGGCCAGAACGGCACCGGGAACTCCAGCGCGGCCGCTTGCTCGCGGCTCATGCGCCGACGCATGGCCACCTGGGTGACCAGAATCATCAGCCACACCCACACGGTGGCGAAGGTAGCGATCGAGGCGATCAGCAGGAAGACGTCTTCCGGAATCAGGTAGTTGAGCAGCACCCCCAGCAGCAGAGCAGCGCCCATCACCAGCACCGTCAGCCACGGCACGCCGTGCCGGGACAACTGCGCGAACCCGCGCGGCGCCTGGCCCTGTTCGGCCAGGCCATACATCATGCGACCCGCACCGAAGATGTCGCTGTTGATCGCCGAGACAGCCGCGGAAATCACCACCACGTTCAGCACCGCAGCGGCCGAGCCGATGCCAAGGTTGCTGAAGATCTGCACGAAGGGGCTGCCCTGGGTGCCGATCTGTGGCCAGGGGTACAGGCACATCAGCACGAACAGCGTCAGCACGTAGAACAGCAGGATGCGCAGCGGCACGGCGTTGATCGCCTTGGGGATGACGCGCTTGGGGTCCTGCGCCTCACCGGCGGTAATGCCGATGATCTCGATGCCGCCGAAGGCGAACATCACCACCGCGAACGAGGCGATCAGGCCACCGACACCATTGGGCAGGAAGCCGCCATGCTCGATCAGGTTGGCGACACCCACGCTGGTTTCGCCACCGGCCTGGCCCAGGCCGAACGCCATGATGCCGAAGCCGGCCACGATCATCGCCACGATGGCGCCGACCTTGAGCAGCGACAGCCAGAACTCCATCTCGCCGAACACCCTGACGTTGCACAGGTTCAGCCCGCCGATCAGGAACACGATGCCCAGCACCCAGATCCAGCGCGGCACCTCGGGAAACCAGAAGCCCATGTAGATCCCGAACGCGGTGACGTCGGCGATGCACACGATGATCATCTCGAAGGCATAGGTCCAGCCGAGCACGAATCCGGCCATTGGCCCGAGATAGGTGCTGGCGTACTGCCCGAAAGAACCGGCCACGGGGTTGTGCACGGCCATCTCGCCGAGAGCGCGCATGACCATGAACACCGCCGCGCCGCCGATCAGGTAGGCCAGCAGCACTGCTGGCCCGGCCATCTGGATCGCCGACGCCGAGCCGTAGAACAGGCCGGTGCCGATGGCCGATCCCAAGGCCATGAATCGAATGTGTCGGGCGGTCAGCCCGCGCTTGAGTCCTTGTGCTGGTTGCATGGTTCGTCCTTATTGTTGTTCTTGATTGCCTCATCGCGGGACGAGCCCGCGCCTGCAGGTTCGGCTACGGGAGCGAGCTCGGCCCGCGATGGCATCGACACCGATCACAGGCTCGGCAGTACTCCGGCGGGCAGCAACCCGGTCAGGCGTCCGTCGGCCAGTAGCTCCACCGCCACCTCGATATCCGGCGCGAAGAAGCGGTCACGGTCATAGTGCGGCACCTCGCGGCGCAAGGTCTGGCGCGCCTGCTCCAGCTTGGCCGAGGTCTTCAGGCCCTCACGCAGGTCCAGGCCCTGACAGGCGCCCAGCCATTCGATGGCCAGCACGCCACGGGTGTTCTCGGCCATCTCCCACAGACGTTTGCCGGCGGCCGGGGCCATCGACACGTGGTCTTCCTGGTTGGCCGAGGTCGGCAGGCTGTCGACGCTGTGCGGGTGCGACAGGGCCTTGTTCTCGCTGGCCAGTGCGGCGGCGGTGACCTGGGCGATCATGAAGCCGGAGTTGACCCCGCCGTTTTCCACCAGGAACGGCGGCAGCTGCGACATGTGCTTGTCCATCATCAGCGAGATGCGGCGTTCGCTCAGCGAGCCGATCTCGGCAATGGCCAGCGCGATGTTGTCAGCCGCCATGGCCACAGGCTCTGCGTGGAAGTTGCCGCCCGAAATCACCTCGTCCTCGGCGGCGAACACCAGCGGGTTGTCGGATACCGCGTTGGACTCGATGGCCAGCACCTCGGCAGCCTGGCGCAGTTGCGTAAGGCAGGCGCCCATGACTTGCGGCTGGCAACGCAGCGAGTAAGGGTCCTGGACCTTGCCGCAGTTCTTGTGCGACTGCGAAATCTCGCTGGAGTCGCCCAGCAGGTCGCGGTAGCAGGCGGCAGCGTCGATCTGGCCACGTTGCCCGCGCACCTCATGGACACGCGCATCGAACGGCGAGCGCGAGCCCAGCGCCGCTTCCACGGTGAGCGCACCACAGGCGATGGCCCCGGCGAACAGGTCTTCGGCCTGGAACAGGCCACGCAGCGCATAGGCGGTGGACGCCTGCGTACCGTTGAGCAGGGCCAGGCCTTCCTTGGCGGCCAGGGTCAGCGGCTCGAGGCCTGCCACCGCGAGGGCTTCGTTGGCATTCAGCCATTGCCCCTGGTAACGCGCCTTGCCCTCGCCCAGCAATACCAGCGACATGTGCGCCAGCGGCGCGAGGTCGCCAGAGGCGCCAACCGAGCCCTTCAGCGGAATGTGCGGATAGACCTCGGCGTTGACCAGGCTGATCAGCGCATCGATGACCTTGCGGCGGATGCCGGAGAAACCACGGCTGAGGCTGTTGATCTTCAGCACCATGATCAGACGCACCAGCGCATCGTCCAGCGGCGCGCCGATCCCGGCAGCGTGGGACAGCACCAGCGAGCGCTGGAGGTTTTCCAGGTCGTGGCTGGCGATGCGGGTCGAGGCCAGCAGGCCGAAGCCGGTGTTGATGCCGTAGGCCGTGCGGTCTTCGGCCAGAATGCGCTCGACGCAGGCAACACTGGCGTCGATGGCGGCACCAGCGTCGGCATCGAGGCTCAGGCGCACCGGCGCCTGGTGGATGCGGCGCAACTGGGCCAGGGTCAACTGGCCGGGGGTCAGGGTAAAAGCTTCCATGTTCATGCTCCTTGTTATTTTGTTTAGTGCAGCGCAGCCAGCAGCGGCTGCGGCAACCGTGGATCCTTGAGCAAGGCCGCGGTGCTGGCGATGTCCGGCGCCAGCCAGCGGTCCTGCAGGTAGGCAGGCACGCTCTCGCGCAGCAAGCGCCAGGCCGCGTCGGTGCCCGCGCCGAAACGCTGTTCCTTGAGGAGTTCGAATGCCTGGGCGGCCAGCAGGTACTCGATGGCGAGGATCTGCGTGCAGTTCTCCAACACCTGGTGCAGCTTGAGCGCAGCATTGGTGCCCATGCTCAGGTGATCTTCCTGCAGCCCCGAGGTGACGAAATTGTCGAGCACCGCGGGCTGCGCCAGCTGGCGGTTCTGCCCGCACAGCGAGGCGGCGACGTACTGGGCGATCATCATCCCCGAGTTGACGCCCGGGTTGCTGACCAGGAACGCCGGCAAGCCACTGACATGCGGATTGACCAGGCGGTCCAGACGCCGCTCGGCGATCGAGCCGATCTCGGCCATGGCGATCGCCAGCAGGTCGGCAGCCAGGGCCACCGACTGGCCGTGGGGGTTGGCCTGCGAGACCACACGGAAATCGTCCGGTGTGCCGAGCAGCAGCGGGTTGTCGTTGGCGCCGTTGAGCTCGGCCTCGACCTGACGCACCACATGGGCCAGTTGGTCGCGCGCCGCGCCATGCACCTGCGGGATCGAGCGGATGCTCAGGGCGTCCTGGGTACGGATGCCTTTGCTCGAGGCGATCACTTCACTGCCATCGAGCAGCGCGCGCAGGTTCTCGCCCACCACTTGCATGCCTGGGTGTGGCTTGAGGGCGATGATCTCGGCGTCGAACGCGGCGATCTGGCCGCGCAGGGCCTCGAAGCTCATGGCGCCGATCACATCGGCCCATTGCAGCAGGCGGCTGGCGTTATCCAGTGCAAGGCTGGCGAGGCCGGTCATGCACGGCGTGCCATTGACCAGGCACAGCCCGTCCTTGGCCCCCAGCTGCACAGGCGCAAGCCCGGCATCGGCCAAGGCCTCGGCGGCCTCCACGAGGCGCCCGCGATAACTGACCTTGCCCACCCCCAGCAGGCTCACGCCGATGTGGGCCATGTGCGTCAGATACCCCACCGAACCCTGGGACGGAACCTGCGGGGTAATGCCATGTTCGAGCAACGCCAGCAGCGCCTCGACCACCGAACGCTGCAGGCCCGACTTGCCGTGGCTGTAGTTGACGATGGCGGCGCAGATGATCGCCCGCGTCTGTTCGTCCGGCAGCGCCGGGCCGACCCCGCAGGCGTGGCTGAGCAAGGTGTTGCGCGACAGTGCGCTGAGCTGCTCGCCCTGCAACGAGACATTGCACAAGGCGCCCAGGCCGGTGTTCACGCCATAGGCGCGCTCGCCGCTGTCGACGATACGCCGGACGATGGCCTGGGCGTTGTCGATACGCGCCCAGACCTGCGGTGCCAGCTCCAGGCGCGCGCCATGGCGGGCCACGGCGGCGATGTCCTGCCACCGTACAGGCCCGTTGCCGATCACCACGACTTCAGGTTTCGACATGATGCTCCTCATACCGCGACGGCGCGGCGCTGAACGAAACGGTCAACGTATTCGTCGGCCGGCGAGTGAAGGATTTCCTGCGGCGTACCCACCTGGATCAGGCGGCCATCCTTGAGAATGGCAATGCGGTTGCCGATGCGTACCGCCTCGTCCAGGTCATGGGTGATGAACACGATGGTCTTGTGCAGGGTTTTCTGCAGTTCCAGTAACTGGTCCTGCATTTCGGCGCGGATCAGTGGGTCGAGAGCGCTGAAAGCCTCGTCCATGAGAATGATGTCAGTGTCGGCGGCCAGCGCCCGGGCCAGGCCCACGCGCTGGCGCATGCCGCCGGAGAGCTGGTGCGGATACTTCTTCTCGTAGCCCTTCAGGCCCACGGTCTCGATCCACTGCAGCGCACGCTCCTGGCACAGCTGCTTGCTCTCGCCACGCACCTTCAGGCCGTAGGCGACGTTGTCCAGCACATTGCGGTGCGGCAACAGGCCGAAGCTCTGGAACACCATGCTGATCTTGCGTCGGCGGAATTCGCGCAGGGCGTCCATGTCGTACTGCAGGATATCTTCGCCATCCACCAGGATCTGCCCGCTGGTGGGGTCGATCAGGCGGTTGAAGTGGCGCACCAGGGTGGACTTGCCCGAGCCGGACAGGCCCATGATGACGAAGATCTCGCCGCTGCCGATCGACAGCGACAGGTCGTTGACCCCAACCACGCAGCCGGTCTGCGACAGCACCTGCTCCTTGCTGCGCGCCTCGCGGATCAGTTGCAGGGCTTCCCCGGCGCGCTCGCCGAAGATCTTGAAGACGTTCTTCACTTCGATCTTGCTGATCGGCTGCGTGCTCATTTGCTCACCTCATGACGTGGCCGACCATAGGCCTGGGTAATGCGGTCGATCACCACCGCGAGAATCACGATGGCCAGGCCCGCTTCGAGGCCGCGGCCAACGTTGAGGGTCTGGATGCCGACCAGCACGTCCTCGCCCAGGCCGCGGGCGCCGATCATCGAGGCGATCACCACCATCGACAGGGCCATCATGGTGGTCTGGTTGATCCCGGCCATGATGCTCGGCAGCGCCAGCGGCAACTGCACGCCGAACAGCTGCTGCCAGCGGTTGGCGCCGAAGGCGTTGATCGCTTCCATCACCTCGCCATCGACCTGGCGAATCCCCAGGTCGGTCAGGCGGATCAGTGGCGGCGCGGCATAGATGACCGTGGCGAAGATCGCCGGCACCTTGCCCAGGCCGAACAGCATCAGCACCGGGATCAGGTACACGAAGCTGGGCATGGTCTGCATGATGTCCAGCAGCGGCATCAGTACCGCCCGCAGGCGATTGCTGCGCGCCGACAGGATGCCCAGTGGGATGCCCACCAGCACCGAGATCAGCGTGGCCACCAGCATCAGCGCGAGCGTCTGCATCAGCTTGTCCCACAGGCCGACAGCGCCGACCAGGAACAGCAGGCCGGTGATCACCAGGGTCGGCAGGATGCGGCGGGTGGCGTGCCAGGCGATGACCGCGACGACCCCCAGCATCAGCCACCAGGGCGTCGCACGCAGCAGGCCTTCGAGGTTGACGATGGCCCACAGCAGGGTGTCGGAAATGTGCCGGAACACATCGCCGTAGTTGGTCACCAGCGCATCGACCCAGCCATTGACCCAGTCGGCGATGGAGAATGTGAGGTTGTCAGGGAACATAGGTACCACTCATCAGGTGAGGACGCTCAGAGCGCCGCATTGATCTTCTTGGCAGCGTCTTCACTGACCCACGCCTGCCAGACTTCAGGATGTTCCTTGAGGAAGATCTTGGCCAGCTTCGGCGATTCGATGCGTTCCTTGCTCATGCGCCCCAGATTCTGGTTGAGAATGTCGAGCGGAATATTGACCTTATCCAGTACGCCGACCAGCTCCGGCGCTTGTTCGTGGAAGGTTTTCGACAGGCCGACCTTGATCGACACGGTCTTGTCCACACCCGGCTTTTCCTCGAGCTTGACCAGGTCGATCTGGCCCATCAGCGGGGTCGGCGTCCAGTAGTAGAGGAGGATCGGTTCGCCGCGCTTGTAGCTCGACAGCGCCGCAGCATCCAGCGCCGGGCCGGTGCCCGGGCGGAAGTTGGTGAATTTGTCTTCCAGGCCGTACTCCTTGAGCATCTGGGTGTTGTCCAGCTCACAGGTCCAGCCGGCCGGGCAGTTGTAGAAACGGCCTTTGCTCGGTTCTTCAGGATCCTTGAAGACACTGGCGTACTGGGCCAGGTCGGCCACGTTCTTCAGATCCGGCGCCTTGGCTTCGAGCTTGCGCTTGGCATCGCCCTCGATCACGTAGCGCGGCACGTACCAGCCTTCGACCGCACCGACCACCGGTGCGCCGACGCCGACCACCTTGCCGGCTGCCTCAGCCTTTTTCCACACCTCGCTGCGACCGACCCATTCCTCGGCGAAGACCTGGATATCGTTGGTGCCCAGGGCGTTCTCCATGGTGATGGAGTTGCCCGGCAGGCTGTCGGTCTTGCAGTCGTAGCCCTTCTCGAGAACGAACTGCATCACGTCGGTCAGCAGCATGCCGCTTTCCCAGTTCAGCCCGGCGAATTTCACCGGTTTGCCGGATTCGCACCAGGTAGCGGCCTGAGTGGCACCGGCGCTGCCGAGCAGGCCAAGGGCGAACAGCGAAGCAAGCAAGGTCTTGTTGGTTTTCATTGCGTGACGCTCCCAAACTTAAGAAGTGGAAATCGGCAGTCCTTGCAAAGAAGGTGGATCACCTGGGGCCACTGCGTGCCCCTTCGCGGGCAAGCCCGCTCCTACAGTAGGAGCGGGCTTGTCCCGCGATGGGGCTGCGCAGCAGCCCCTGGGACGCGGATCAACCCGTAATCATCGGCAGGTTCAGACCCTGCTCTTTGGCGCAATCGATCGCAATCTGGTAACCGGCATCGGCATGACGCATCACGCCGGTGGCCGGGTCGTTGGTCAGGACGCGGGCAATGCGCGCTGCCGCTTCGTCGGTACCGTCACACACGATGACCACACCCGAGTGCTGGGAGAAGCCCATGCCCACGCCACCGCCGTGATGCAGGGAAACCCAGGTGGCACCGCCTGCAGTGTTGAGCAGGGCGTTGAGCAGCGGCCAGTCGGACACGGCATCGGAGCCATCCTGCATGGATTCGGTTTCACGGTTCGGGCTCGATACGGAGCCGGAGTCCAGGTGATCGCGGCCGATCACCACCGGGGCGGACAGCTCGCCGCTGCGCACCATTTCGTTGAACGCCAGGCCCAGCTTGGCGCGAAGGCCCAGGCCAACCCAGCAGATACGTGCCGGCAGGCCCTGGAAGCTGATGCGCTCGCGGGCCATGTCCAGCCAGCGGTGCAGGTGCTCGTCGTCCGGGATCAGTTCCTTGACCTTGGCGTCGGTCTTGTAGATGTCCTGCGGGTCGCCCGACAGGGCTGCCCAGCGGAACGGGCCGATGCCGCGGCAGAACAGCGGACGGATGTAGGCCGGCACGAAGCCTGGGAAGTCGAAGGCATTCTTCACGCCCTCTTCCTGGGCCATCTGGCGGATGTTGTTGCCGTAGTCGAAGGTCGGCACGCCAGCCTTCTGGAAGTCGAGCATGGCTTGCACGTGCACGGCCATCGATTGCTTGGCGGCCTTGACCACGCCAGCCGGGTCGGTCTTGGCGCGGTCGCGGTACTGCTCCCAGGTCCAGCCGATCGGCAGATAGCCATTGAGCGGGTCGTGGGCGCTGGTCTGGTCGGTGACCATGTCCGGACGCACGCCACGCTTGACCAGTTCCGGGAGGATTTCAGCAGCGTTGCCATGCAGGGCGATGGAAACCGCCTTGCCTTCGGCGGTGTACTTGGCGATGCGTGCCAGGGCGTCATCGAGGTCGGTGGCCTGCTCGTCGACATAACGGGTGCGCAGGCGGAAGTCGATGCTGACCTGCTGGCATTCGATGTTCAGCGAGCAGGCGCCAGCCAGGGTCGCGGCCAGAGGCTGGGCCCCGCCCATGCCGCCCAGGCCTGCGGTCAGCACCCAGCGGCCCTTGAGGTTGCCGCCGTAGTGCTGGCGACCGGCTTCGACGAAGGTTTCGTAGGTGCCCTGAACGATGCCCTGGCTACCGATGTAGATCCAGCTGCCGGCGGTCATCTGGCCGTACATGGCCAGGCCCTTGGCGTCCAGCTCGTTGAAGTGCTCCCAGTTGGCCCAGTGCGGCACCAGGTTGGAGTTGGCGATCAGTACACGGGGGGCGTTGCTGTGGGTCTTGAACACGCCGACCGGCTTGCCCGACTGCACCAGCAGGGTTTCGTCGTCGTTCAACTCCTTGAGGGTGGAGACGATCTTGTCATAGCACTCCCAGTTGCGCGCAGCACGGCCGATGCCGCCGTACACCACCAGCTCCTTGGGGTTTTCGGCCACCTCCGGATCCAGGTTGTTCATCAGCATCCGCAGCGGGGCTTCGGTCAGCCAGCTCTTGGCGTTCAACTGGGTGCCACGTGGGGCGCGGATCTCGACGTCACGGAAGGTGGTGGGCTTTTTGTCAGTCACGAAAGGTGCTCCTTGAGCGATCTATTCAAACCCGACGAGATCGGCGGGCCGGGGCTGTTCAGTACCGTGCGGATGGGACGGCCTATCCACTATCGCGCACTTATCTTTACTTGTACATACAAGCATATGCAATTGAATTGCCAAGTCGTCGAAACGGGTGGTTAGAGGTGTTCGGGTGATGGGCTGCAGACCTTGTGACTCAAGGGCTTGAGAGTGGAAGAAAAATCAGGGGGAAGGATTTGGTGGGAATTCAGACGGCAATGGCTTTGCGCCACTTTGGGGCATTCGGTAACAGGGTGCGCTGTATGCGGGCGTTACCGGGTAACTGTTTTGCAGGGTTTTTGAGGGCCCTATCGCGGGACGAGCCCGCTCCTACAGGTCCAGGACAGCGCTGAATCTGTAGGAGCGGGCT
>NZ_JABWRM010000032.1:0-22660 GCF_014268955.1 Pseudomonas sp. RW3S2
GTGCCAGGTGCTGCGGTGTCTGGCACCGGCTTTGCCGGTGATCGCGGGACGAGCCCGCTCCCACAGTCAGGCCCGCTCCCACAGTCAGGACCGCTCTCACGGTCCTGTCCTGTCTTCGTTGCTCTAGCCAATCCACCCACTGGTCTTCATCGCCGAATACACCGCGACCGCTGCCAGCACGAAGAACGCTGCCGCCGCCAGTCGACGGATCAACGCCAGCGGCAGTTTGTCTGCTGCGAAGTTGCCCGCCAGTACCACCGGTACGTTGGCGATCAGCATGCCCAGGGTGGTGCCGATGATGACCATGATCAGGTGCGGATACTGCGCGGCCAGCATCACCGTGGCGACCTGGGTCTTGTCGCCGATCTCCGCCAGGAAGAACGCGATCAAGGTGGTCAGGAACGGGCCGAAGCGGCGTGCATTGCTGGTTTCGTCATCGTCCATCTTGTCCGGGACCAGGGTCCACAAGGCGGTGGCGGTGAAGCTTGCCGCCAGGATCCAGTGCAGCACGCTTTCGGTGAAGAACCCGCTGACCCAGGCCCCCACGGCGCCAGCGGCCGCATGGTTGGCGAGGGTGGCGGCGACGATACCGGCGATGATCGGCCACGGCTTGCGAAAGCGCGCCGCGAGAATGAGCGCGAGCAATTGCGTCTTGTCGCCGATTTCAGCGAGCGCAACGATGGCGGTGGGAACGAGCAGGGATTCGAGCATCAGGCTTCCTACGGGGGCGGGTCGACACGGCTATGACACGTACAGCCTTCCCGCCCCGGGTAAGGTGTGCGTGTCATAGGTCTTGTCAAACCCCGGGCTCATCTGTGTGAGCCGTGAGGTCGCACGCGCCATGGCCTGTGGGCCAAGTGTGTTGACGCGTACCGGGCAAGCAGAGGGTGCTTGCGGGAGACTACTCCCCTAGGACGGAGCGGATTCTGCCTAGCCGAATCGGTTTGGGCAAGCGTTAATTTTTTAACCGCGTGTTGCCCGATAGATTCGGAAGCCATCCCCTTCGGCGCGGATTTCGCAGTTGCCCAAGGCCTCCTGGAGCAGCGGCTGATAGCGCAGGAAGCTATTCGCTACCAGGCGTATTTCCCCGCCTTTTTGCAGAATTTGTCTGCTTTTTCGCAGCAGATTTTCTGCTGCCTGATAGTCGGTGTGGACCCCGGTATGGAAGGGGGGATTGCTTAGGATCACGGTCAGATTATCCGGTGCTGCGTCAATGCCATCACCGCTGATCACCTCACCTTGCAGACCGTTGGCAGCCAGGGTCAGTCGACTGGCTGCCACGGCAAAGGCATCGACATCGAGCAGGGTGACACTGCTTTGCGGATAACGTCGCTTGATGGTCGCGCCGAGTACGCCTGCACCACAGCCGAAGTCCAGCACATGGCCGACCGGCAGTTGTTCGAGATGCTGCAGCAGCAGCGCGGTGCCGCGATCCAGGCGACCGTGGCTGAACACGCCCGGCAGGCTGACCACCTGCAGCGGGCCGTCCTCGAGTGGTAGCTCGAAGCGTTCGGCCAGGCTCTCCAGGGGCGTGGCCTCGGGCGCATTGACCACGGTCACCTGCCACAGTTGGCAGTGGCGGGCGCTGTCGAGCTTGCGCGGTTTGCCGAAGGCCTGCAGTTGCTTGGCCGCGCCCTCGATTCCGCCACGTTTCTCGCCGACCAGGTACAGCTCGCGTCCGCCCAGGCGCGAGGCCAGCGCATTGAGCAGGTAGGCAGCGAGGTCACGGGATTTGGGCAGGAACAGGACCGCCGCGTCGAACGGAACTTGCGGGGCCTCGACGCCGTAGTGGCTGCGGCCCGTGAAACGCTGCTCCAGCAGCGCCTGATCGCCGGCGTGCCAGGTCCAGGCCTGCGCGTGCGGCAGTTGCCCGAGCAGGCCATCGGCGGCGGCACCGGCGATCAGCAGCGGGCCCTGGAACAGGTCCGCTTGGCGGAGCAACACTTCACTGCGCGGGTCCATCGGCGGACGCCTCCTGAAAAAAGCGCGAAGTGTATCACCTGGCGTATCGGGGCGCGGCGCCGACGCTGCAGGAGCGACTGTCTTGTTCAAAATCTCAAGGCCTGCCCAATCTCTGTAGGAGCGGGCTTGCCCGCGAACACGGGCGTAGCCCGTGCCAGGCAGCGCGGTGTGTTTTTCGCGGGCAAGTCGGGGCGCCGAACCGCCTCTCCTACAGGTGCCGCACCGGCGCTGAGGACCGTGCACGGCTTGGCAGGAGCGACCGAGCGGGTTTGCGCTTCAGCCCACCACCCGGCGTGGCTGGCCGGCGAAGTACGCCTGGGCGTTTTCGGCCAGTTGCCCGACGATGCGCTGGCGCGACTCCACCGCACCCCAGGCGCTGTGCGGGGTGATGATCAGGCGCGGGATGTCTGCATGCAGCAATGGATTGCCATTGACTGGCGGCTCGACGCTCAGCACATCGGTGGCTGCGCCGCCCAGGTGGCCGCTGCGCAGGGCATCGGCCAGCGCCTGCTCATCGATCAGGCCTCCGCGAGCGGTGTTCACCACCAGCGCACCCGGCTTGAGCAAGGCCAGTTCACGGGCACCGATCATGTGGCGGGTCTGCTCGTTCAACGGGCAGTGCAGGGTCAGGGCATCGACCTGTGGCAAGAGGTCGTCCAGCGCCAGGCGCTCGGCGCGCGCCGGTCGCCCAGGGATCTGCCCGCTCAGCACACGCATGCCGAATGCCTCGGCCAGGCGCGCCACTGCGCCGCCCAGCTCGCCGTGCCCCAGCAGGCCCAGGGTCTTGCCTTCCAGCTCGACGATGGGGAAGTCCAATAAGCAGAACTGGCTGGCCTTGGCCCATGCACCGTCCTTGACTGCCTGCTGGTAGTCGCACAGCCGGGTGGCCAGGGCCAGCAGCAGCGCCAGGGTGTGCTGCGCCACCGAAGGTGTGCCGTAGCCCTGGCAGTTGCACACGGTGATGCCCTGGGCACGGGCTGCGGCAAGGTCGACGTTGTTGGTGCCGGTGGCGGCTACCAGGATCAGTTTCACTTGTGGATTGGCCGCGAGCGCCGCAGCATCGAGCATCACCTTGTTGCTGATCACCACGCTGGCGCCTTGCAGACGTTCGCTGACCTGTTCCGGAGCGCTGGCGGCATGCAGTTGCAGGCTGTCGAACTGCTGTTCGAGCGCAGAAAGGTCGAGATCTCCCAGGTCAAGGGAGTGATGATCGAGAAAAACTGCATGACGCGACATTGGCGGCTCCGTCGGCAAAGGCCAGAGGTGGGGAGCGCATCGGCTCCGGATTCTGCGGCGCTGTAACGCCCTGTTCGCACATTGCCACTCATACTTTGCGACGCCAAATCATTCCTTCGGCTGATTTGACTGCCGCGTCACCGATCTACAGTAAATCCTTGAATATCCGGCACGCTTTTCAGAAAAGGGATACCCATGCTGCAGACCCGCCTCCTCAAGCCCGCCGACGGCGCCTACACCTACCCGCTGCTGATCAAACGCCTGCTGATGTCTGGCAGCCGCTACGAAAAGACCCGCGAAATCGTCTACCGCGACAAGGTGCGGCTCTCCTATCCCGAACTCGGCGAGCGCATCGCCAGGCTGGCCAACGTGCTCACCGAAGCCGGGGTCAAGGCCGGCGACACGGTGGCGGTGATGGATTGGGACAGCCACCGCTATCTGGAGTGCATGTTCGCCATCCCGATGATCGGTGCGGTGGTGCACACCATCAACGTGCGCCTGTCGCCCGAGCAGATCCTCTACACCATGAACCACGCCGAAGACCGCTTCGTGCTGGTCAACAGCGATTTCGTCGGCCTCTACCAGGCCATCGCCGGGCAACTGACCACGGTCGACAAGACCGTGCTGATCACCGATGGCCCGGACCAGACCGCCGAGCTGCCGAACCTGGTCGGCGAGTACGAGCAACTGCTCGCCTCCGCCAGCCCGCACTACGATTTCCCCGATTTCGACGAGAATTCGGTGGCCACCACCTTCTACACCACCGGTACCACCGGCAACCCCAAGGGCGTGTACTTCACTCACCGCCAACTGGTGCTGCACACCCTGGCCGAAACGTCGGTGCTCGGCAGCCTCGACAGCGTGCGCCTGCTCAGCACCAACGACGTCTACATGCCGATCACGCCGATGTTCCACGTGCATGCCTGGGGCATCCCCTACGCAGCGACCATGATGGGCATCAAGCAGGTGTATCCGGGGCGCTACGAGCCGGACATGCTGATCAAGCTGTGGCGCGAAGAGAAGGTCACCTTCTCCCATTGCGTGCCGACCATCCTGCAGATGCTTCTCAACTGCCCGTCCGCCAAGGGCCAGGACTTCGGCGGCTGGAAGGTGATCATCGGCGGCAGCGCACTCAACCGGGCACTGTATGAGGCTGCCCTGGCGCGGGGCATCCAGCTCACTGCGGCCTATGGCATGTCGGAAACCTGCCCGCTGATCTCTTGCGCGCACCTGAACGAAGAACTGCTGGCCGGTGGTGAAGACGAGCGTGTCAGCTACCGCATCAAGGCCGGTGTGCCGGTGCCCCTGGTGGAGGCGGCCATCGTCGACGAGCACGGCAACTTCCTGCCCGCCGACGGCGAGGCCCAGGGCGAGTTGGTGCTGCGCGCACCCTGGCTGACCATGGGCTACTTCAACGAACCGGAAAAGAGCAACGAGCTGTGGGCCGGAGGCTGGCTGCATACCGGCGATGTCGCCACCCTCGACGGCATGGGCTACATCGACATCCGCGACCGCATCAAGGATGTGATCAAGACCGGTGGCGAGTGGATCTCGTCCCTTGATCTTGAAGACCTGATCAGCCGTCACGGGGCGGTGCGCGAGGTGGCGGTGGTCGGCGTGCCCGATCCGCAGTGGGGCGAGCGGCCGTTCGCGCTGCTGGTGGTGCACGAAGGCCAGCAGCTGGACGCCAAGTTGCTCAAGGAGCATCTCAAGCCGTTCGTCGAGTTGGGGCACATCAACAAGTGGGCGATTCCGAGCCAGATCGCCGTTGTTACTGAAATTCCCAAGACCAGCGTGGGCAAGCTCGACAAGAAGCGTATCCGCGTGGACGTCACCCAGTGGCAGGCCAGTAACAGTACCTTCCTCTCTACCCTGTAACACCTGCCCGGGTCACGTCTGTTCTGGCGTGACCCGCGTGTTAGAGGTATCGCGCCTTGTCAAACGGCGAAATTGAGCCATGCTTCTGCACTGCCAGCGATCGAAGTGGCCATTTGCGATGCCTCTACTTGCGAGACGCAAATCACACTTTAGAGGGATCAAGTGCGAGTGGCCGCTGGCTATAGTCGGGTCAGGGGATTTTCAGGAATGGGGGAGGGCGCACGCGCATGCCGTGCTGCCTCTGGCAGGAGCCTGCTCGCAGCGCTCGGGGCCGTTTCTGAAAGGACTCACTGCCATAACAAAAAAGTACATGGAGTAGCGTCGATGACATCTGCAAACCCGTTCTGGCGCCGGGCCAAGCTGCCCTTGGCCGTCAGCCTCGCTTCCACGCTCGCAAGTCCCGCATTCGGTGTGAGTTTCAACATCGGGGAAATCGAAGGTCAGTTCGACTCATCGCTCTCCATCGGGGCCAGCTGGTCGACTGCCAATCCAAACAAGAACCTGATCGGCGTCAACAACGGCGGCAAGGGCCTGTCCCAGACCTCCGACGATGGCCACCTCAACTTCAAGAAAGGCGAGACCTTCTCCAAGATCTTCAAGGGCATCCACGATCTCGAGCTCAAGTACGGCGACACCGGCGTCTTCGTCCGTGGCAAGTACTGGTACGACTTCGAGCTCAAGGACGAGGGCCGCGAGTTCAAGGATATCAGCGACTCCGGGCGCAAGTCGGGGGCCAAGTCCTCGGGTGCACAACTGCTCGACGCGTTCATCTACCACAACTACGCCATCGCCGACATGCCCGGCTCGGTGCGCTTCGGCAAGCAGGTGGTGAGCTGGGGTGAAAGTACCTTCATCGGTGGCGGTATCAACTCGATCAACCCGATCGACGTCGCAGCCTTCCGCCGTCCTGGCGCCGAGATCAAGGAAGGCCTGATCCCGGTCAACATGTTCTACATCTCCCAGAGCCTGACCGACAACCTGTCGGCCGAAGCCTTCTATCAGCTCGAATGGGACCAGACCGTCACCGACAACTGCGGGACCTTCTTCTCCCAGCCGGACATCATCTCCGACGGTTGCACCGACAACCTGCGCGTGCTCAACAGCAGCCGCGCGGTGCCGGGCGCAGCGCGGCAGTTCCTCGCCACCCGCGGCGTGAACATCAACGAAGAAGGCGTGATGGTGCGCCGTGGCCCGGACCGCGACGCGCGTGACAGCGGCCAGTTCGGCGTAGCCCTGCGCTACATGTTCGAGCCGCTGGACACCGAGTTCGGTGCCTACTTCATGAACTACCACAGCCGTGCGCCGATCTTCAGCGCCACCGGCGCCTCGCCTGCGGTCTTCGCCGGCATTCCGTCGCTGCCGGCCAACCTGCGTCCGCTGGCGCCGCTGATCGTCGCGGGCAACTCGCAGTACTTCGTCGAGTACCCTGAAGACATCCGCCTCTACGGCCTGAGCTTCTCCACCACCCTGCCCACCGGCACGGCGTGGAGCGGTGAAATCAGCTACCGTCCCAACGCGCCTGTGCAGTTGAACACCACCGACATCCTGTTCGCCGGTGTGCGTCCGCTGGGCGGCGCCCTGGCCAACGCCTCGCTGCTCAGTGGTACTCCGGGCCAGGACCTGCACGGCTATCGCCGCAAGGAAATCACCCAGTTCCAGACCACCCTGACGCACTTCTTCGACCAGGTGATGGGCGCCAGCCGCATGACCGTGGTGGGCGAGCTGGGCGTCACCCACGTGGGCGGCCTGGAGAGCGCGCACGACACCCGTTATGGCCGCGACCCGGTGTTCGGCCCAGGCCCGCTGCCGGCCACCGGCGGCGCCAACACCTGCCAGGCACTCAACGCCAGCACCATCGCCGGTGCCGGGGCTGGGGCGTCGACCACCAACCTCAACCGCAAGTGCGAGAACGACGGCTACACCACCAGCACTTCCTGGGGCTACCGCGCCCGGGTGATCTGGGACTACAACGACGTCTTCGCCGGGGTCAACCTCAAGCCCAACGTGGCCTGGTCCCACGACGTGTCCGGCTACTCGCCGGGCCCTGGCGGCAACTTCGAGGAAGGCCGCAAGGCGATCAGCCTGGGCCTGGACGCCGAGTACCAGAACACCTACACGGCGAGTCTGTCGTACACCAACTTCTTCGATGGCAAGTACAGCACCGTGGATGACCGCGACTTCGTCGCCCTCAGCTTCGGCGTGAACTTCTAAGAACTCTGATCCAGGACGACAACGATGAAGATGACCACAAGTCTGCTGAAAGCCGGTGTGCTGGGCATGTCCCTGCTGGCGACCAGCGTCATGGCTGCGGTTTCCGCCGATGAGGCGGCCAAGCTCGGTACCACGCTCACGCCGATGGGCGCCGAGAAGGCCGGCAACGCCGATGGCTCGATCGGCCCGTGGGAGCCGCTGTCCAAGACTGCCGGCAGTGTCGATGCCAGGGGCTTCCTGTCCGACCCGTACGGCAGCGAAAAGCCACTGTTCACCATCACCGCCGCGAACGCCGACCAGTACAAGGACAAACTGGCTCCCGGCCAACTGGCGATGCTCAAGCGCTATCCGGACACCTACAAGCTGCCGGTGTACAAGACCCACCGCGGCGCCACAGTGCCGGATGCCGTGTACGCCGACATCAAGACCAACGCCACCCAGACCACCCTGGTCGAAGGCGGCAACGGCCTGAACAACTTCCGCGGCGCGATCCCGTTCCCGATTCCCAAGAGCGGGGTCGAGGTAATCTGGAACCACATCACCCGTTATCGCGGCGGTAGCGTGTCGCGCATGGTGACCCAGGCTACGCCGCAGCAGAACGGCTCCTACAGCCTGGTGTACTTCAGCGACCAGTTCGTGTTCCGCGACAAGATGAAGGACTACGACCCGAACAACCCGGGCAACGTGCTGTTCTACTTCAAGCAGGAAGTGACTGCGCCGGCGCGCCTGGCTGGTACCGTGCTGCTGGTGCACGAGACCCTCGACCAGGTCAAGGAACCGCGCAAGGCGTGGATCTACAATGCCGGCCAGCGTCGTGTGCGCCAGGCGCCGCAGGTCTCCTACGACGGCCCGGGTACCGCCGCCGACGGCCTGCGTACCTCCGACAACCTGGACATGTACAACGGCGCACCCGACCGCTACGACTGGAAGCTCGAAGGCAAGAAGGAGATGTACATCGCCTCCAACGCCTACAAGCTCGACGATCCGAAGCTCAAGTACGCCGACATCATCAAGGCCGGCCACATCAATCAGGACCTCGCCCGCTACGAGCTGCGCCGTGTGTGGCATGTGGTCGCAACCCTGAAGCCAGGCCAGCGCCATATCTATGCCAAGCGTGACTTCTACATCGACGAAGATACCTGGCAGGCCGCGGTGATCGACCAGTACGACGGGCGCAACCAGCTGTGGCGCGTGTCCGAGGCGCATGCCCAGCCGTACTACAACAACCAGGTGCCTTGGTACACGCTCGAAGCGATCTATGACCTGCAGTCGGGCCGTTACCTGGCACTGGGCATGAAGAACGAGGAGAAAAAATCCTACGACTTCAACTTCAGCGCCAACAAGGCTGACTTCCAGCCTGCGGCCCTGCGTCAGAGTGGCGTGCGTTAAGCGTTCAAAAACCAACTCCGTGTAATCTCCCAGAACGCCCCGGCTTGCCGGGGCGTTTCTGTTTCTGTCGGTTCACCAGGCTGACCTCGGTCAACCCCGCTAAGCTTGAATCTTCCAGAATCAGCCTTATCTATTGGTCATCTCAGGCAGGTTCTTCATTACAGGTGCTGTCCATCGCTCCGCCTGCCCTTTAAAGGAAGGTATCCCCATGCGAATAGACCGACTGACAAGCAAGCTGCAACTGGCATTATCCGATTCCCAATCCCTGGCCGTTGGCATGGACCATCCGGCCATTGAACCTGTGCATCTGCTGCAGGCCCTGATCGAGCAGCAGGGTGGCTCGATCAAGCCGCTGCTTATGCAGGTAGGCTTCGACATCACCAGCCTGCGCAAGGCGCTGACCAAAGAGCTCGACCAGCTGCCGAAAATCCAGAACCCCACGGGCGATGTGAACATGTCCCAGGACTTGGCGCGCCTGCTCAACCAGGCTGACCGCCTGGCCCAGCAGAAGGGCGACCAGTTCATTTCCAGCGAACTGGTGCTGCTCGCCGCCATGGATGAGAACAGCAAGGTCGGCAAGCTGCTGCTCGGCCAGGGCGTGAGCAAGAAGGCCCTGGAAAACGCCATCAACAACCTGCGCGGTGGCGAGGCGGTCAATGATGCCAACGCCGAGGAGTCGCGCCAGGCGCTGGACAAGTACACCGTCGACCTGACCAAGCGTGCCGAAGAAGGCAAGCTCGACCCGGTGATCGGCCGTGACGACGAAATTCGCCGTACCGTGCAGGTGCTGCAGCGCCGCACCAAGAACAACCCCGTGCTGATTGGCGAGCCCGGCGTCGGCAAGACTGCCATCGCCGAAGGCCTGGCCCAGCGCATCATCAATGGCGAAGTGCCCGATGGTCTCAAGGGCAAGCGCCTGCTCGCCCTGGACATGGGCGCGCTGATTGCTGGCGCCAAGTATCGCGGTGAGTTCGAAGAGCGCCTCAAAGGTTTGCTCAACGAGCTGTCCAAGCAGGAAGGCCAGATCATCCTGTTCATCGACGAACTGCACACCATGGTCGGCGCCGGCAAGGGCGAGGGCGCGATGGACGCCGGCAACATGCTCAAGCCGGCCCTGGCCCGCGGTGAGTTGCACTGCGTTGGCGCCACCACGCTCAACGAGTACCGCCAGTTCATCGAGAAGGACGCAGCGCTGGAGCGACGCTTCCAGAAAGTGCTGGTCGAGGAGCCGAGCGAGGAAGACACCATTGCCATCCTGCGTGGCCTTAAGGAGCGCTACGAAGTGCACCACAAGGTGGCCATCACCGACGGTGCGATCATCGCTGCGGCCAAGCTCAGCCACCGCTACATCACCGACCGCCAGCTGCCGGACAAGGCCATCGACCTGATCGACGAAGCCGCCAGCCGCATCCGCATGGAGATCGACTCCAAGCCAGAGGTGCTCGACCGTCTTGATCGTCGTCTGATCCAGTTGAAAGTGGAGTCCCAGGCCCTGAAGAAGGAAGAGGACGAAGCGGCCAAGAAGCGCCTGGAAAAACTCACCGAGGAAATCGAGCGCCTTGAGCGCGAATATTCCGACCTCGAAGAAATCTGGGCGTCGGAAAAGGCCGAGGTACAGGGCTCGGCGCAGATCCAGCAAAAGATCGAGCAAGCCCGCCAGGAGCTGGAAGCCGCCCGCCGCAAGGGTGACCTGAGCCGCATGGCCGAGTTGCAGTACGGGGTGATCCCCGACCTGGAGCGCAGCCTGCAGATGGTCGATCAGCACGGCAAGACCGAGAACCAGCTGCTGCGCAACAAGGTCACCGAGGAAGAGATCGCCGAGGTCGTGTCCAAGTGGACCGGCATCCCGGTGTCGAAGATGCTCGAAGGCGAGCGCGAGAAGCTGCTGAAGATGGAAGGCCTGCTGCACGAGCGGGTGATTGGCCAGGACGAGGCGGTCACTGCCGTGGCCAACGCCGTGCGCCGGTCGCGTGCCGGGCTGTCCGACCCGAACCGCCCGAGCGGCTCGTTCCTGTTCCTCGGCCCGACTGGCGTCGGCAAGACCGAGCTGTGCAAGGCGCTCGCCGAATTCCTCTTCGACACCGAGGAGGCCATGGTGCGCATCGACATGTCCGAGTTCATGGAGAAGCACTCTGTCGCTCGCCTGATCGGTGCACCACCAGGCTATGTGGGTTATGAGGAGGGCGGCTACCTGACCGAGGCGGTGCGTCGCAAACCTTACTCGGTGGTGTTGCTCGACGAGGTGGAGAAGGCGCACCCGGATGTGTTCAACGTGCTCCTGCAGGTGCTGGAGGATGGCCGCCTGACCGACAGTCACGGGCGTACCGTTGATTTCCGCAACACGGTCATCGTCATGACCTCCAACCTGGGCTCGGCGCAGATTCAGGAACTGGTCGGCGACCGTGAGGCGCAACGTGCGGCGGTGATGGATGCGGTGGGTGCGCACTTCCGTCCGGAGTTCATCAACCGGATCGACGAAGTGGTGGTGTTCGAGCCGCTGGGCCGCGAGCAGATCGCCGGTATCACCGAGATCCAACTGGGCCGCCTGCGCGGTCGTCTGGCTGAGCGCGAGCTGTCGCTGAGCCTGAGCCCGGAAGCCCTCGACAAGCTGATTGCCGTTGGCTACGACCCGGTGTATGGCGCACGGCCGCTCAAGCGTGCGATCCAGCGCTGGATCGAGAACCCGCTGGCGCAACTGATCCTCGGTGGCCAGTTCGTGCCAGGTGCGGCGATCACGGCGAAGGTGGAAGGCGACGAGATCGTCTTTGCCTGACGGTGTTGCCATCGCGGGCTTGCCCCGCGATGGCACCTGCGCAAACCCCGCAAACCCCTGATTTTTCGGTGCGGGATCTAACTCGCTGAAAATTTTGAAAAAAATGCTTGCACAAAAAAACGAGTGCCCCTAATATTCGCACCGCTGTCAGGCACTACGCAGATCACCGGCGGTAAAGATGATCTGAAAACAACTTACAAATCAGTAAGTTGGGTAAAAAAAAGTGGTTGACAAGCAAAACGAAGAATGTAGAATAGCCGGCCTCAGCAGCGACAACGCTGAAGAGATCGAAGCTAACACAAACTTCGAAGCTGTAAGAGTTGTACGAAGTTCAGTTCCGCGATAGCTCAGTCGGTAGAGCAAATGACTGTTAATCATTGGGTCCCTGGTTCGAGTCCAGGTCGCGGAGCCAATTTCGGGGTGTAGCGCAGTCCGGTAGCGCGCCTGCTTTGGGAGCAGGATGTCAGGAGTTCGAATCCCCTCACCCCGACCATTTTCCGGGTCGTTAGCTCAGTTGGTAGAGCAGTTGGCTTTTAACCAATTGGTCGTAGGTTCGAATCCTACACGACCCACCATGTAAAAAGGGCATCTCGAATGAGATGCCCTTTTTCTTTTGTCTCGAGAAAATCATTTCGTAACTCGCGGCTGTTTTACTGGGGTTGCAACTGTCCTGTTCAAAATCTGAAGGCCAGCCACAGTCTCGGTGGCAGCGGCCGACTTGGCGCGCGAGGGGCTGCTGGATATCTTCCCAGCGATTATCATTCGACCAGCCTGCTGCCGCGTTCATTCTCGGCACCGCCGGGCACAGCGGCATCGGTTTGCCCCGGGCCGTGCAAAGGATCAGTGCTGCGAGAGTCGCATGACCGTGGCGATATCCGCGTCGGTGCGGCAGGTATGGCGAGAAGCGAAGAGGGTGTACTGATGGCAGGCAGGTTGATTTACCTGATCGGGCCGTCCGGATCCGGCAAGGACAGCCTGCTGGACGCCGCCCGCGAACAACTGACAGCGCGTGGCTGTCGCATTGCCCGGCGGGTCATCACCCGGTCTGCCGAAGCGATGGGCGAAGCCGCCCTGGCGGTGAGCGCCGCACAGTTCGAGCAGATGCGCGAGGACGGTGCATTTGCCCTGCACTGGCAGGCCAACGGCCTGCACTACGGCATTCCACGGGTCATCGACCAGTGGCTGGAAGAAGGGCACGACGTGCTGGTGAACGGCTCGCGTGGCTACCTGAATACGGCGCGGCAGCGTTATCCGAATTTGCAGGTGGTACTGCTCAGTGTCGAACAGGACATCCTGCGCCAGCGCCTGCTGGCGCGGGGGCGTGAGTCGCAGGAGGAAGTGCAGGCGCGCTTGGCGCGTAATGCCCGCTTTGCCAGCGAAGCGCGCGAGGCCGACCCCGGCTTGCTGGTGCTCGACAACTCCGGGCCATTGGCCGACACCGTCTCGCATCTGCTCGCGCACCTGGAGCGGCCATGCAGCTGACCCTGCCTGGCCTCTGCCCTGCCGATCACGCCAGAGCTTGCGGCTCCTGCGCGGCGACGTGCTCGCAAAAAGGGCCGCAAAGCGGCCCTCGTGATCTCAGCTGATCAGTGCAACTTCAGGCGCGGCTCGGTGCCGCGGCCGATCTTGCTGCCGATCATCAGCATCGCCGTGCGGAACACCCCATACAGTGCCATCTGGTGCATGCGGTACAGCGATACATAGAACATCCGCGCCAGCCAACCCTCCAGCATCACGCTGCCGGTCAGGTTGCCCATCAGGTTGCCCACCGCCGAGAACCGCGACAGCGACACCAGCGAGCCGTAGTCCTTGTACGCGTAGGTTGGCAGCGGCTTGTTCTCCAGCCGCGCCTTCAGGCTCTTGGCCAGCATCGATGCCTGCTGGTGCGCCGCCTGCGCCCGCGGCGGCACATTGCGGTCGCTGCCCGGCTGCGGGCAGGCAGCGCAGTCGCCGAAGGCGAAGATGTCGTCATCCCGCGTGGTCTGCAGCGTAGGACGCACCACCAGCTGGTTGATCCGGTTGGTCTCCAGGCCGTCGATATCCTTGAGGAAGCCCGGCGCACGAATACCCGCCGCCCACACTTTCAGGCTCGCCTGGATCACTTCGCCGGTCGCGGTCTTCAGGCCTTCCTCGGTCACTTCGCTGACCGCGGCGTTGGTCATCACCGTCACCCCGAGTTTCTCCAGGGTCTTGTGCACCGGCACGCTGATGCGCTCCGGCAAGGCTGGCAGCACGCGCGGGCCGGCCTCGATCAGGGTGATGTGCATGTCCTTGGGCTGGATGCGGTCCAGGCCGTAGGCGGCCAGCTCGTGCGCAGCGTTGTGCAGCTCCGCCGCCAGTTCCACGCCGGTAGCACCGGCGCCGACGATGGCCACGCTGATCTGCTCGCTGGCCTGATCGCCGGCGTGGGCGCGCAGGTAGTGGTTGAGCAGTTGCTGGTGGAAGCGCTCGGCCTGCTTGCGGCTGTCGAGGAACAGGCAGTGCTGCGCCGCGCCCAGGGTGCCGAAGTCGTTGGTGTTGCTGCCCACGGCGATCACCAGGGTGTCGTAGCCCAGAGTGCGCGCGGGCAGCAGCTCGCGGCCTTGTTCGTCGAGGGTCGCAGCCAGCTGGATCTGCTTGCCTTCACGGTCCAGGCCGCTCATGCGCCCCAACTGGAAGTTGAAGTGGTTCCACTTGGCCTGGGCCACGTAGTTCAGCTCGTCTTCCGAGGAGTTCAGCGAGCCGGCAGCCACTTCGTGCAGCAGCGGTTTCCAGATGTGCGTCAGGTTGGCGTCGACCAGAGTGATCTCGGCGCGTTTGCGCTTGCCGAGGCTCTTACCCAGGCGGGTCGCCAGTTCCACGCCGCCGGCGCCGCCGCCGACAATCACGATGCGATGAGTCATGGGGATATCTCACAAGTTTTACGGAATTCCTGGACACAAGGTCCGGCCGCTGCGTGCGAGAGAGGAGGGCGAGCGCAAGGCAGCTCATAGCACCAGTCCACTCAGCAAGCGGCTCAACAGGCCCAGACCAATGGTCACGATCACCACCAGGGCAAGGAGCAGCCAGGGCCTGAAAGGCTTGCGCTCGACTTGATGCTGGGGGGCTCGCAGATACTCATCGACGCGACGCTGATCTTCCGGATTCAGGCGGCTGGTCATGGTGGGCCTCGTGGGTAGACGCTTGGGATGACGAGAACGCTACAACCTTTCCTGCAGCGTTATCGCAAGCACGTGAAACAAATGATAATACCTTTCATCTCCGCCGCCGAGTGTACGCCATCGCAAAGACACCCGGCACGCGATCAAAGACTGATACCGACATCGAACAGAATGCTGCGCCCCAGGTTGCCGCGCAGGAAATCCGGCGCGTCCGGGTGGGCGAACAAGACCCGGGCGAAGGTCGGCCCCACCAGCGACAGCGAGCGCCAGCCCTGGCGCAGGTATTCGGTGGGTGGCGGGAAATGGCTGTTCAGGTCGAGCACTTCGCGCTTGAGGCTGGCGAAGGCGATGATATCCAGCTCGCTCAAGTCCAGCCCGCGCTCGCGGTAGTTGTGCGCCTTCTTGCGCAGGGTCGGGGCCAGGCGCGCGAGCAGCTCCTGCGCGCTGATGCGCCGGGGGCGCGCCTCGCGGCGCACCAGTTGGGCCAGGGAGAAGGCACTGCGCCGGCGCTGCAGTTCCTCGCGCCATTCGTCGTTGAGCCGACGCCCCTCGTCGAGGACGAAGAACACCTCGAACGCCGCATCGCGAAACAGCACGTCTGGCGGCTCTTGCCCGGCCGGGGTGAAGTCTTCGCTGCGGTAGGGAATGTTCAACCCTTGCAGCAGGCGTTGGCAGACCCAACGCTCACGCTCCCATTTGCGGGCATTGGACAGGAACGCGTTGGCTTGTTCGGCCTGGATGGTAAGCAGGCGCAGGTAGTCTGAGTCATCCATGGGAACAAGCTTAGCCTGCAATTGTGAAGGATAAGGGCTTGTTTGTTCGTGGGAATCGTCATCAGGGAATGGGTGTAGACTCGAAAGCATCCGACATGCACGCGAGGTCGCGATGATCAGCGCACAGGTCCTGTCCTCCACCAGCCTCACGCTTGGCTGGCTGGCCTACGTGCCCCTGTTGATATGGGCGGCCAGCCGCACTCGGTGGGTCGAGCTGTTCAGCGACCCCCGCCGCCAGCACCTGCTGTTCGGCACCGTGTTCGGCCTGTTCGCGCTGTGGCTGGTGCGCCGCGATTTCGACACCGGCGTGTCCTACCACTTCATCGGCATGACTGCCGTGACCCTCCTGCTGGACTGGCCGCTGGCCATACTCGGCGGTTTTCTTGCCCAGCTCGGCCTGCTCGCCCTCGGCCGTCAGGACCTGGCCGCGCTGGGCGTCAACGGCCTGTTGATCATCGGCTTGCCGGTGCTGGTCACCGAGGTGTGCGCGATCCTGGTCGAACGCGCCCAGCCGCGCAACCTGTTCGTCTATATCTTCTGTTCAGGATTCTTCGCCGCCGCCCTGGCGACCTTGCTGTGTCTGATGGCCGCGCTGGGCGTGCTATGGCTGGACGGTCTGTTCGCCATGCCAGAGTGGCTCAGCGATTTCGTCGGCTACCTGTGGCTGATGATATTCCCCGAGGCCTTCATCAACGGCACCGTGATCAGCGCCTTGGTGGTGTTCTGCCCCGAGTGGCTGGAAACCTTCAACCGCACCCGCTACCTGCAGGCCCCATGGAAGGATGAAGAGGGGCAGGGGAAGGACTGAGCCACCGCTGGAAATCCCTGTGGGGGCAACTGTCTTGTTCAAAATCTAAAGGCCAGCCCAATCCCTGTGGGAGCGGCGGTTCGCCGCTGCGACTTGTCCCGCGATCACCGGCAAAGCCGGTGCCATCCACCACTGTGTTCTTTCGCGGTTAAACCCATCCCCCCAGCAAATCAATGCCGAGGCTCAAGATCCCCCGAATACAGCTCATCCTCCGACTCCGGCGCCGCTGGAATCTTGTGCTCCTCGGCCGCCCAGGCCCCCAGGTCGATCAGCTTGCAGCGATCGGAGCAGAACGGCCGGTTAGGGCTCTTCTCGCTCCACTCCACAGGTGCGCCACAGGTCGGGCAATCGACGGTCATTGGCTGGCTCAAGGCTGGCCTCCTCGCAAAGTCAGGTAAAAGGCATGCAACTGGTCGATCTGCTGATGCAGCCACGGCAGGTCGCGGTCATTGACCACCACATCGTCGGCATGGCGCAGGCGCTCTTCCCGCGCCAACTGCGCCTTGAGAATCGCCTGCACCTGCTCCTCGCTGATGTTGTCACGCTGCAGCGTGCGCGCGATCTGCACCTCTTGCGGCACATCGATCACCAGGATGCGTTGGGTCTTCTGGTACTGCCCCGACTCGATCAGCAGCGGCGACACATACACCGCATAGGGTGACTCGGCCTTGGCCAGGTAGCTGAAGATCTCCTGCCCGATCAGCGGGTGCAGCAGTTGCTCGAGCCAGCGCCGCTGCGCCGGGTCGGCAAAGATCTGCTGGCGCAGGGCCGAGCGGTCGAGGGTGCCGTCATCCAGCAGCACGCCCGCACCAAAGCGCTCGACGATGCTCGCCAGCGCCGGCCGGCCCGGCTCGACCACCCAGCGCGCCGCCTGGTCGGCATCCACCAGGTGCACGCCAAGTTCGACGAAACGCTCCGCGGCGGCGCTCTTGCCGCTGCCGATGCCGCCGGTCAGTCCGAGAATCCAGGGGGTAAATGCAGCAGTGGTCATCAGTATCCGAGCAGTTGCATGTAGGAAGCGTATATTTCATCACCCCAGAGCCATGCGATCCAGCCCGCAATCGCCAGATAGGGCCCAAAAGGCATCGTCGTCCCCAGCGAACCCTTGCGCAGGCGCAGCAGACACAGCCCGATCACCGCCCCCACCACGGACGACAGCAACAGTGTCAGCGGCAGCACCTGCCAGCCGCCCCAGGCGCCCAGCAGCGCCAGCAGCTTGAAGTCGCCATAGCCCAAGCCCTCCTTGCCGGTGACCAGCCGAAACAGCCAATACACCGACCACAGGCTCAGGTAACCGACCACCGCCCCCCACAGCGCATCGGCCAGCGGCACGAACAGCCCGAAGGCATTGACCACCAGCCCCAGCCACAGCGTCGGCAGCACCAGCACATCCGGCAGCAATTGATGTTCCGCATCGATCAGGCTCAGGGCCAGCAGGCACCACGTCAGCACCAGCGCCAACAGCGCCTGCACGCTCACCCCGAAATGCCACGCCACCACCAGCGACAGCCCCGCGCAGGCCAGCTCCACCAGCGGATAACGCGGGCTGATCCGCCCCTTGCACGCCGAGCACCGCCCGCGCAGGGCAAGGTAACTCACTACCGGAATGTTTTCCCACGCCCGAATCCGATGCCCGCAACTGGGGCAGTGCGAGGCCGGCAGGCACAGGTCGAAACGCTCATGCGCCTGCACCGGCATCCCCAGCACCTCCCGCGCCTCGTTCTGCCATTGGCGTTCGAGCATCACCGGCAAGCGATGCACCAGCACATTCAGAAAACTGCCCACCAGCAGCCCGAGCACGGCTGCACTCGCCAGGAAAAACCCTGGCTGGTCGGCAAGAAAAGTCCACAGATTCATGTCAGATCAGACTACCCAACTGGAAGATCGGCAAGTACATGGCCACTACCAGGCCACCTACCAGAACACCGAGGATCAGCACGATGGCTGGCTCCAGCAGGCTGGTCAACTGCTCCAGCGCCTGCCCGACCTGCTCCTCGTAATGACAGGCCGCCTTGTTCAGCATCGCCTCCAGCGTGCCGCTGGATTCACCGATCGCCGTCAACTGCACCAGCAGTGGCGCGAACAACGGCTCCAGCGCCATCGCCTGATGCAGCCCCAAGCCATTGGCCATGCCTTGGCGCAACTGGCGAATCGCCCGCTCGTGCAAGGCATCGCCGCTCGCCGCCGCAACGGTTTCCAGCGCATCGAGCAGCACCACCCCCGAACCATAGGCCGTCCCCAGGCTGCGTGCGAACCGTGCCAACGCCGCATGGCTCAACAACCGCCCGAACACCGGCACTCGCAGCGCTTGGCGAATCATCCACAACCGCCCCGGCAGATGCTCCCGGTACAGCTTGCGCAACGCCAGCCCCGCCACACCGAATACCCCCAGCACACCGAGCAGATGGCGCCCCAGCGCGTCAGACAATTCGATAACCCACCGGGTAAATGCAGGTAGCTCCTTCCCCACCCCCGCAAACACCCCCTCGAAGCGTGGCACCACCTCCAGCAACAGCAACGCCGACACCCCAAGCCCCGTCAGCAGCAGAATCAGCGGATACAGCATCGCCTTGCGCACCCGGCGCCGCAGCGCCTGACGCCGCTCCAGCAGGTCTGCCAATTGTTCCAACTGCCGATCCAGCGTCCCCGACTGCTCTCCGACCCGTACCAGGTTGCAGTACAACGCATCGAACCAACGCGGGTGCCGCTGTAACGCATCCGCCAACCCCAGCCCCGCAGAAACATCCTGCTGCAAGCGCCCCAGCAACCCCACCATCCCAGCGTCAGCACCACTGCTCCCCATCACCTCGAACGCCTGCAGCAGCGGCACTCCCGCCTTCAACAGCGTCGCCAACTGACGCGAAAACCCCGGCGCATCCACCTTCTCCCGTCGCACCGGCAGTTTCCAACCCCGCCCACCCGCAGGCCACACTCGCGCGCCTTCGATGCCCTGGCGTAACAACCCCGCCTGCACGAATGCCGGGCTACGTCCCAGCATCTGCCCACTGACCCGCGCCCCCTGCGCATCCACGCCCTGCCACGCATACAACCGAGTCGAACCCTTCATTCACCAGCTCCTTGCTACACCCCGACAAGCTCCGTAACAGCTTGCCGCGCCCCACCCAGGGCAGAAACTCCAGACGCCCACTAGAGTAGTCGAGCGGACATGACGTCCAGCCACGCAGGGGTGACAAAAGGTGTCCGTTGGGCTCTACTGCGCCCCAGCCGGCCCCGGCCCGCCCAGCGGCTCGCGGCCCGACCGAATCGACAAGGAACCTGTTATGAAAGGCCAACGCGGTATCACCCTCATCGAACTGATGATCGTCGTCGCGATCATCGGCATCCTCGCGACCATCGCGATCCCCATGTACACCAACCACCAGGCCCGCACCAAAGCAGCGGCCGGCCTCCTGGAAATCTCCGCGCTCAAGACCCCGATGGACCTGCGCCTGAACGAAGGCAAGGACGTCGCCGACGTTACCGCGCTGGGCGGGCAACCCACGACCAACCACTGCGCCATCGTTGCCAGCGGCAATGCCGCTGCAGGCACCGGCAGCATCGTCTGCACCCTCGCGGATGCGCCTGCGAACGTGGTGGGCAAGCGCCTGACACTGACCCGTGCGGCGACCGGGTGGGCGTGCAGCACCGACATCGAAGAGGATCTCGCGCCCAGCGGCTGTGCAGGTTCGGCGGGGCAGGGTGGGGCGCAGGGTAATAAGTGAGGGGAAACAGGGGTTTGCGTATGGATGGCGGCGGTGGTAGCTTTGCGGACACGCCGGTGTAGCTCAGTCGGTAGAGCAGCGCACTCGTAACGCGAAGGTCGCAGGTTCGATTCCTGTCTCCGGCACCAGTAAAATCAAGGGGTTGCACTCTTTTCGAAGCATCATCATTTAGGCTGTGACAGCAAGATGACAGCAAGTGATGGGTGTTTCTCCATGTTTTCATGGCCCACAGGTCTCTGTGAGTCGCTGAGGGAGAATCACCATTTGAGCAGGAAGCACCCTTCGTTCAGAGAGATTCAGCTTGAGACTGCTGATGATCTGTGGCTCGCCTTATCTCCTACCAGCACCTTACTCCCCAATGGCTCTTTCATTTATCGGGGGCAAGCTGATTCAAGCTGGAAGTTGATACCTTCTTTGCTCCGATCTAGAGCTAATCCGCCGGTGGGTTCAAGCGATGCCTTGGAGACTGGGAAGGATCTGCTCTTCCATGAAATTGCGATTCTTCGTCGCTTCGCTAACCATTGCGATACCGTAGGCATCCAGATCCGCGGAGATTCCCAATATCTTAGGAATGTCGTTCTAGATCCCGGAGCAGCTACCGAATACCGGCGTTGCCCGTCGAAGTGGCCTTCAGCGGAGATCTTGGATCTCATGGCCCTCGCTCAGCATCATGGAGTGCCAACGCGTCTTCTCGATTGGACGCAAAAGGCCTTCACCGCCGCCTATTTTGCCGCAAGCGGCGCGCTAGCCTTGTACAAGACTTGGTCCCCTGATGACAGGTTGGCTGTGTGGGCGCTGAATCGTAGCCAGGCTGGCTTGCATCCGAATATTGTAATCCATCGTTCGCCCGGAGCCGTTAGCCCGAACTTGGCTGCGCAGAAGGGACTTTTTACCGTCCATCCGCATACAGCGAACCCAGCGCTAGACGCTGCGAATGGTCTGGAGGGATATTTGGAAGATATAGCCACCATCCCCCTCGTGAAATTGACTATCCCTGTCCTCGAGTCGGGGCGGTTGATGCAACTGTGCGCCAGAGCGGGATTCAGCGCAGCGAATATCTACCCTTCTGCCGATGGGGCCGGGCGCGCTGTGGTAGATGATCTTTTTCGCGATGCTGCATACGAGCGATGGAATGCGGAAACTATCGTCATGCGATAATGTGCTTCGCGTCTCTGATTCGTAGCACCGTAGTAGTGGAGCAGTTCGCGTGCCGAGCTGTGGCCCGAATGCCCAGGCCGGCGGCCAGCAGTTCCTTGACCCGCTTGTGCAGCTCCTCGTCCACCGGCCGGCCCTGATACTTGCCAGCGGCCTTGGCCTTCTGAATTCCCTGGGCCTGCCGCTCCCGCCGCTGCTCGTAGTCCTTCCTAGGGATTCTCCGATCAAGTCAGCACAGGCCATCTGACCTGTGCTGAAATAGCCCTCCGTCCAACTGCCCTCTACAAGCCCGCCATTCCATTAGTCAGATGAGCTTTTCCGATTTCGAGTACGCCGGTAAGCGCAAGCAAACCCGTCGCGAGCGTTTCCTGGCCGAGATGGAGCAGGTGGTTCCGTGGAGTGGGTTAGTGGCGTTGATCGAGCCTCACTATCCAAAGGCTGGCGGTGGCCGCAAGCCGTATCCACTGGAAACCATGCTGCGTGTTCACCTGCTGCAGAACTGGTTCTCGCTGAGCGACCCAGCCATGGAAGAGGCGCTGTACGAGATCACTTCGATGCGCCAGTTTGCGCGACTGACGCGCAGCGCTCCGATCCCCGAAGACACCACCATCATGAATTTCCGGCACCTGCTGGAGAAGCATCAGTTGGCGGCAGGCATTCTGGAAACCATCAACATTTACCTGCGAGACAAGGGCCTGTCGTTGCGCCAGGGCACCATCGTCGACGCGACCATCATCCACGCGCCCAGTTCGACCAAGAACAAGGAAGGCAAACGCGATCCTGAAATGCATCAGACGAAAAAGGGGAATCAGTATTTCTTTGGCATGAAGGCGCATATCGGTGCCGATGCTGCGTCGGGCCTGGTGCATCACGTCCATGGCACAGCGGCGAATGTGGCTGATGTCACAGAGGTCGCTCAGCTGTTGCATGGCGACGAAAATGTCATCTGTGCCGACGCGGGTTATACCGGCGTGGAGAAGCGGCCAGAGCATGAAGGAAGGCCGGTGATCTGGCAGATTGCGGCTCGTCGTAGCACCTACAAGCACTTGAGCAAACCCAGCGTGCTCTACAAAGCCAGACGCAAGATCGAGAAGGTCAAAGCGCAGGCGCGAGCGAAGGTCGAACATCCATTCCGAGTGATCAAACGTCAATTCGGGTATGTGAAAACCCGCTTCCGTGGCCTGGCCAAGAACACGGCGCAACTGACCACGCTGTTTGCCCTGTCGAATCTGTGGATGGTGCGCCGGCAATTATTGCCTGCCGCGGGAGAGGTGCGCCCGTGAGGGCAGATAACCAAGGCGTTGCATTGGTTATCCAATAATCAGCAGCTGAAAATCGGGCTTTTCGGCATCCCTGAGTCGCCCATTTCCGGCTGATGGGCAACTTGTTCGGAGTTTCCCTAGCGATCGCCGCCATCATTTCCACCAGCATCGAGTTGATCGCGGCTAGCATCCTACCGGTGAACTCGTCGTCTTGGGTGTCCCGCATACCCTGATGGCTGGTGGGCAGGTCGAGCGCGACGATGCGGAGGCCCTTTGTAGTGGTCTACTAACCCCGGACACCCATTTAGGCGAGAATGCTCGCCACAGAGAGGTGTCCGATGACCAAGCAAC
>NZ_JABWRM010000033.1:0-17094 GCF_014268955.1 Pseudomonas sp. RW3S2
GGGAATAGCTCAGTTGGTAGAGCACGACCTTGCCAAGGTCGGGGTCGCGAGTTCGAGTCTCGTTTCCCGCTCCAGTTATGGATCTACAGACTTCCGTGGAAGTCTGTAAGTCGTTGAAAAAAGGGCCGAAACAGACTGTGTGAAAACACACTGACAGGCCTTAGACCAAACGCCCCGACTTGTTCGGGGCGTTTGTTTTTGTGCTGAAAAAGGCTCTTCAGCCCATCAGTCGCATGATTTGCTTGGCACACAAGACACTGATCGCCCGCTTGAAGTTGTAAGCGGTCACAGCGAAGGCCATTTCAGCTCTTGTGCCTTCGAGTTGTCGCAACAAGAACCGCCCGTTCCCAAATAACCAGTGTTTGAGATTGCCAAACGGGTGCTCCACGATGGATCTGCGTCGTTCCATCATGTCTGGATGCAGCTGCATCCGCTGCGCCATACGCTCAAAGGCTTTCTCTTGAGCGTGGCGCGAGACATAGCGGCGCTTGGCCGTCGTGCATTGGGCTTTCAGCGCGCATCCGGCGCAATCACTGACCGCCGCTTGGTAGACCGGTCGCCCTTGTGACGTTGCTTCAGCATTAGCCACTGACCTGCCGGGCACTGGTACCGATCCTGTTCGGCGTGGTAGGTAAAATCCTTGCGCTCGAATAATGCCTCGCCGCCTGGGTTCGAGGTTCGGTTTGGCGGCACGTACGCGGTAATGGAGTCTTTCTCGCATGCCTGGAACTGCTGGCCATTCGAGTAACCCATATCGGCTGTCACAGTCAGCGCTTCCTGCCCCAGTTCAGCCTTGGCCGCTTTAGCCATGGGTTCAAGCTGCTTGCGATCATCGCCCTCTTGCGTCATTTGGTGATGCAAAATCAGGCAGTGTTCTGCGTCAACGGCGGTCTGCACGTTATAGGAAACACGCGCTCCTTTCGGCGTGCGCATCATCGTCGGCGAACTCCAGACAGAAATCGGGAGCACAGCATTGGGGACCAGGTAAGCGCTTGGAATGTGGGGTTCATGAAGCGCTTACGACCGAGTTTGCTCTAGATGCACTACGGCCATAAACGTTTGCATAGCAGATGAGTGCACGCGATTGCGCCGGGTGATCAAGCCATACGGCGGCAGGCGCGGTTCAAGCTGGATGGGCAGCACGGCCAACAGGTGCCGCCCCGCGTAGTCCTCGACCACCGAGCGGGGCGTGATGCCGATCATGTCGGTTTGCTGCAGCAGTGACAGCAGGGTCATGATCGAAGTGGTTTCGACGATGCTGCTGGGCAGGTCGATGCGGGCGTTGTGGAACGCCTGGTTGACGATGGTGCGCATTGGGCTGGGGTGCTGCTGCAGCACCCAGGTCATGTCCTGAAGCTCGGTCCAGGCCAGTTTTTTCTGCTTGGCCAAGGGGTGTTGGGCGCCGGCGATCACGCACAGGTCTTCTTCACCCAGGCTGTCGAACTGCAGGTCGTCGGTGCGTGCGTTGCTGGGGATGCGCCCCAGTACCACATCCAGTTGGTCCTGCTGCAGGGCTTGCACCAGCACGTCGCTGGTGTCCACCTGCAGGCTCATCGACAGGCGCGGGTGGCTTTGCTTGAGCGTGGCAATGGTGCGGGTGAGCAAACCCGAAGCCAGCGCCGGGATGGCGCCGATGGTGACCCGGCCCAGGTTGCCTGACTCCAGGGCGACCATTTCCTCGCGCATGCCCGACAGCTCGGCAAAGATCATGCGTGCGTAGTAAATCAGTGTTTCGCCAAACGGAGTGGGGCGCATGCCGCGCGCCAGGCGTTCGAACAGCTCGACGCCCAGCAAGTCTTCGGCTTCATGCAGCATCTTGGTCGCGGCCGGTTGGGTCATGCCGATTTCCTCGGCGGCCCGGCGCAGCGAGCCCAGTTCATCCAGGGCCAGCATCAGGCGCAGTTGCCGCAAACGCAGGCGGCTGTGGATGATGTTGGCGTCGGGGATGCGGGACATGGTCTGGCTCGTGGTCATGGGGAGGGCCAAGATTGACAAGAATTGGGCGAGGGCGCCAGCCGCGCAGGGGCACATGTGCCCCCGCGCGGTGGCGGGTCAGGCGATGCGCCGGGCCAGCGTGCGGCCAAGCAGGGTGCGCAGGCCGTTGATGCCTTTGGCCAGCAACGGCCAGCACAGCATCACCAGTGCCGCGCAGGTCAGGCTGCCCACCAGCGGGTTGGACCAGAAGATCGACAGTTGCCCGTCCGAGAACAGCATCGACTGGCGGAACGCATCCTCGGCCTTGTCACCCAGCACGGCAGCCAGCACCAGCGGCGCGATGGGGTAGCCAAGCTTCTTGAACAGGTAACCCAGCGCGCCGAACACCAGCATCAGGCCCACGTCGGTCATGGAGTTGTGCACCGAGTAGGCACCGATGGCGCACACCATGATGATGATCGGCGCGATGATCGAGAATGGGATGCGCAGGATCGAGGCAAACAGCGGCACTGTGGCCAGCACTACGATCAGGCTGACGACGTTGCCCAGGTACATGCTGGCAATCAGGCCCCAGACAAAATCGTGCTGTTCAACAAACAGTGTCGGCCCCGGGTGCAGGCCCCAGATCATCAACCCGCCCAGCATCACTGCTGCCGTGGCCGAGCCGGGGATGCCCAGGGTGAGCATCGGCAGCAGGGCGCTGGTGCCGGCGCTGTGGTCGGCGGTTTCCGGCGCGATCACGCCTTCCACCTCGCCGCTGCCGAAGCGCTCGCGGTTTTTCGAGAAGCGCCGCGCCAGGCTGTAGCTCATGAACGACGCCGCCGTCGGGCCTCCCGGGGTCACACCCATCCAGCAGCCGACCAGCGCGCTGCGCAGCCAGGTCAGCCAGTAGCGGGGCAACTTGGCCCAGGTACGTAATATCACCATGGGCGTGATGCGTGCCCGTTCGCCTCGAAACACCAGGCCTTCCTCGACGGTGCAAAGGATTTCGCCAATGCCGAACAGGCCGATCACCGCCACCTCGAAGCTCAAACCCGACAGCAGCCAGGGTTGGTCGAAGGTCAGGCGCAGTTCGCCGGACACCGTGTCCATGCCCACCGCGGCCATGCCGAAGCCGATCATCATCGCCACCACGGTTTTCAGTGGCGGGTTTTTGCTCAGGCCGATGAAGGTGCAAAACGCCAGCAGGTACACCGCAAAAAACTCCGGTGAACTGAATTCCATGGCGAACTTGGCAATGTGGGTAGACAGGAACGTCAGCAGCAACACACCCATCAGGGCACCGAGCAGTGCCGAAGTGAACGCTGCCGTAAGTGCTTCGCCGGCCTGGCCGTTGCGGGCCATGGGGTAGCCGTCGAAGGTGGTCGCCACCGATGAAGGCTCGCCGGGGATGTTGAACAGGATCGAGGTGATCGAACCGCCGAACAACGCCCCCCAGTACATGCACGACAGCAAAATGATTGCCGACACCGGCTCCATGGTGAAGGTCAGCGGCAACAGCAATGCCACGCCGTTGGGTGCACCCAGCCCCGGCAGCACACCGACCAGTATGCCAAGCAGCACGCCGACCACCATCAGGCCCAGGTGGTGGGCGGTGAGAATCAGGCTCAAGCCCTGCATCAACGAATCGATTTCACTCATGGCCGCAGCCCTCCCAGGTAGCTCGCCAGGTCACCCAGCACGCCGGCCTGCAGCGGTACCTTGAACCAGACCGCGAAAATCAGGTAGCTGGCCAGTGCGGCGCAGCAGGGGATCAGCGCGATGGTCAGCCAGCGGTGGCCTTGCCCAGCCTTGCGCGCTCGCCACATGAACCCACCGATGAACAGCACCGAAGCCAGGTAGATGCCCATAAAGGGCATGGCCGCCACGTACACGGCAATGGGTACGAACACGGCCAGCACCTGGGCAAATGCCCGGCGCCCGACGAACGCTTCGGCCATGGCCTGGCGCCGCACCACGGCCAGCAGCAGGTTGCCCAGGCTGGCGCAGCTCAGCAGCAGGCCGATGTAGAACGGGAAGTAGCCCGCCTCTGGCCCGGCATCGCCCCAGCCAATGCCGATGGCCAGGCTGCCGTATATGAGGGTGCCGCCCAGCGCGGCGGTGAACAGGGCCAGGCCGATTTCCACCCAGCGGGTGGCAACCAGAGGCGCATCGTTGGTGGTGGACATGGTGGTCTCCCTTGTCGCGCTCACTGGCGCAGCCAGCCGGCGTCCTTGAACAGTGGCATCACGCGTTCACGGTCCTGTTCGATGTAGCTCACCAGCGCCTGGCCTTCGAGGAAGGTCGGCGCCAGCGCCGAGCGCTCGATGTAGGCCTTGAACTCTGGCGTCTGGCTGACTTTGCGCAGCAACTCCACATAGAACGCCCGCTGTTCGTCGCTGATCGCGCCGGGCAGGAAGACTGTGCGGGGGAAGCGGTACTGCTCAATGGCCAGGCCCTGTTCATGGCAGGTAGGGATGTCGGCCCAGGACTGTTCGGCGGTGACCTTGTCGCGGTAGATCATCCGCTCACGGCTGAACACGCACAGCGGCCGCACCTGGCCGCCGCGCCACTGGCTGAGGCTTTCGGCCGGGTTGTTGAGGTTGGCGGCAATGTGCTTGCCGGCCAACTGGATCGAAGCCTCGCTGCCGCTTTTGAAGGGGATGTAGGTGAGCTTGCTGCCCACCTGCTGGCCAATCAGCAGGGCCAGTGTCTGGTCCACGTCCTTGGACTGGCTGCCGCCAAAGCGCATCTTGCCGGTATTGCTTGCGAGCGCCTCCTTGAACGCGGCGGCGTCGCCCCAGGGGGCGTCCTGGTAGGTCCAGAGAATGAAGTCGTCCTCGGCCACGGCGGCCACCGGGGTAAGGTCGGTCCACTGGTAGCCCAGCTTGGCCACCAACGGCAGCAGGTACACGTTGTTGGTGCCGATCACCAGCTTGTGGGCATCGCCCTGGGCCAGTTTCATGTCGAGGAAGGCTTCGGCGCCGTTGCCACCGCCTTTGTTCAGCACCACGGTGTTGACGTCCAGCAGGTGATGCTGGCTGATCGCTTGCTGGATCAGGCGCGCCAGCTGGTCGGTGCCGCCGCCGGGGCCGCCGGCCACGACGATCTCGACGTTCTTCTCGGGCTTCCAGGTGTCGGCAAGGGCGGGCAGGGCGGTGGCGCACAGCAGGCCGCAGGCGGCCAGCAACGACGAAATGTGACGCGCGTAGGCGTTTCGCATGGGGACCTCTTTGTTGTCTTTGTTATGGGTCACCGAAGTCTGCGCAGCTAACCGATAAGCGTCCACTCAAAGTTACGCATACACCGATAGCCAGGGGTTATAGCTGAGCGATAACCACAGGCAATGGCTGTATGAGCAGCTTTGATTAGACGGTTATCGACGGCCCGGCCATATTGGCACTGCCGGACATTACCGGATTACAACAATAACAAGCAGAGGTACCTCCCATGGCTCAGGCACAAAACCCTGTGCTGCACGCTGGGCAATCGGCCGACACACCTGTCGCGCTGAAGGCCAGCAACGTGCGCTGGCGCATCTTCGCAATCATTTTTGCCCTGACGGTGATCAACCTGATCGACCGTGTTTCGCTGTCCATTGCCATGCCTACCATTGCCGCGGAGTTCGAGCTTTCGCCCAGCATGCAGGGGCTGATTCTCAGCAGTTTCTTCTGGGCTTACGCGCTGTTACAAATTCCTGGTGGCTGGTTGATTGACCGCTTCGGCCCGCGCCGGGTCATTGGTTGGTCCACCGGCCTGTGGGGCGCGTTCCAGACCTTGGCGGCGTTCACCACCGGTGGCCTGTCGCTGATGTTCGCCCGGGTTGCCCTGGGTGCGGCGGAGGCGCCACTGTTCCCCTCGGGCGGCAAGCTCAACTCATTGTGGCTGGGCGCCAACGAGCGCAGCCGCGGCGCGGTGCTGATGGATTGTGGCGGCCCGCTGGGCGCGGCCTTGGGCGGTTTGATCATCGCCTACCTGATCGCCGTGCTTGGCTCGTGGCGCATCGCCTTCTTCGTCGCCGGTATCGCCACGCTGGCCATGGCCTGGCTGGCCTGGCACTACCTGCGCGACAACCCCGCCGAGCATGCCGCCGTCAACGCCGCTGAGCTGGACAAAATCAACCACGGCCGCGCCGTACCGTTGGCCGAGGCGGCGCAACAGCCGGCCAAAGGGCTGGGCATCGCGGCGCGTTCGCTTACCGGCATCCTGCTGGGCCGCGCCAGCTGGGCGATGGTGTTCTTTGGGTTGCTGACCTGGGGGCCGAGCTACCTGGCCCATGCCCGTGGCTTCGACATCAAGGGCATCGGGGCGGCCACGTTCATCATTTTCCTGTGTGGCGCAGTGGGCTCGCTGGTGGGCGGATTCCTGTGCGACACCCTGATCCGCAAGGGTGTGCGCCGTGGTTTGGCGGCCAAAGGCCTTTTGACCTTCTCGGGCCTGGTGGCGCTGTGCGCCTTCATGCTGCTGCCTGGCCTGAGCGACGCCTACGCGGCGGTGGCGCTGCTGTCTTTGACGGCGTTCTTCCTGATGTGGGGCAGCTTGTACTGGAGCTTCCCGGCGCTGCTCGCGGCACCGTCGCGGGTGGGCCTGATCGGTGGGGTGATGAACCTGGCCGGCAGCCTGGGCGGCATCGTGGTGCCGATCCTGGTGGGCGTGCTGTTGCAGCACCTGGGCGGCTACCCGGCGGTGCTTGGCTTCTTTGCCCTGTGCTCGGGGCTGTTCATCGTCGGCACGCTGTTGATCTCGCTGGACAAGACCGAGGTACACCATGGCTGAGTTGTACGAAGGGCCGATCGTCGATGCCCATCATCATTTCTGGGACCCGCTGAACAACCCGCACCCCTGGCTGTCGGGCACCGGAAACATCCCGTTTCGTTACGGGGATTACAGTGCCCTCAAGCGCCGCTACTTTCCCGAAGATTACCTGGCCGACGCAGGCAGGCATCAGGTGGTCGAAACCGTCTACGTGGAAACCGAATGGGACCCGCGTGACCCAGTGGGTGAAACGCGCTTCATCCATGGCCTGGCAGCACGTTACGGGGCGCCCAATGCCGTGGTGGCCCAGGCTTGGCTGGACGCGCCGGACGCCGCCCGGGTGCTGGCCGAACAGGCGGCGTTCGAGCGAGTACGCAGCGTACGCCACAAGCCCGGTGGGCCATCGTGCCCGGCCGAGGTTGGGCGCCTGCACAGCCTGATGAGCGACGTGAACTGGCGCCATGGCTATGCGCAGCTGGCGCGCCACGGCCTGCATTTCGACCTGCAAACCCCGTGGTGGAACCTCGACGAGGCTGCCCGCCTGGCGCAGGACTTTCCCGATACGTTGCTGATTCTGAACCATGCCGGCCTGCCTTCGGACCGCAGCCCGCAAGGCCTGGCGGACTGGCACGCGGCCATGGCGCGGTTTGCCCGATGCGACAACGTGGCGGTGAAGATCTCGGGCATTGGCCAGGCCGGCCAACCCTGGCGTGCCGAGGACAACGCCTGGATCGTGCGCCAGGTCATCGCGTTGTTTGGCAGCGAACGGGCGATGTTTGCCAGCAACTTCCCGGTCGATGGCCTGTGCGGCAGCTTCGACACCATTTACAGCGGCTTCAAGCACATCGTCGCCGACTTGCCGCACACCGCCCAGCAACAGCTTTTCTACAGCAACGCACGGCGCCTGTACCGCACCGTGCCCGACACCTTGCGCCTGAATCAGGTGTTGCCCCACACAAGGACCCCCGCATGAACAAGCAAACCCTTCCACGCCTGGCCATGGTACTGGGTGACCCGGCCGGTATCGGCCCCGAACTGATTGCCCGCCTGTTGGCCGAACCCGAGGTACGCGGCAAGGCGCAAGTGGTGCTGATTGCCGATGAGCAGGAGATGCGCCGTGGCATGCAGATCGCGGGTTGTGAGTTCCCGTACCGGCGTATCGATTCGCTCGACGTGCTGGATTTTGCCGACGACACGCCGCTGTTGTTCCCCTACCGAGGCGCCGCCATCGGCGAGTTCCCGCGCAGCGAAGCCAGCGTGATTGGCGGGCGTTACAGCCTCGACACCTTGGCCGTGGCGCTGGAGCTCACCGACTCGGGCAAGACCGACGCCATCCTGTTCGGCCCGCTGAACAAGACTTCGCTGCACATGGCCGGCATGGGCCACAGCGACGAGCTGCACTGGTTTGCCGAACGCCTGAATTTCAGCGGGCCGTTCTGCGAATTCAACGTGCTCGATAACTTGTGGACCTCGCGAGTAACTTCCCACGTGGCGTTGGCCGAAGTGCCCGGCATGCTCAGCCAGGCGCGCGTGCTCGAAGCCATTGGCCTGATCGACACCGCGCTCAAGCGCAACGGTTTGCAGCGCCCACGCATCGGCGTTTGTGGCCTGAACCCGCATAATGGCGACAACGGCAGCTTTGGCCGCGAAGAGCTGGACATCATCGGCCCGGCGGTGCAGCGGGCGCGGGAGCAGGGCATCGACGCCGATGGCCCCTACCCGGGGGACACTATCTTCCTGAAGGTGCAGGGCGACGCCCAGGCCTTTGACGCGGTGGTGACCATGTACCACGACCAGGGCCAGATCGCCATCAAGCTGATGGGCTTCTCCCGGGGTGTGACGGTGCAGGGTGGCCTGCCAATCCCGATCACCACCCCGGCCCACGGCACCGCGTTCGACATCGCAGGCCAGGGCAAGGCCAATGTCGGCGCCACCCGCCAGGCCTTCGAGATTGCCTGCCGCATGGGGCGCAACGCCCGCTGAGTGCATGGCGGCTCCGTTCGGGGCCGCTTTTTCCTGCTTTCAACCGCGCCTGGAGCCTGTCGGCTCCACGGCTCGCATCACCCTGTAAAAAGGAAAAACAACAATGACAAAAGCCTTTTCCTACCTGCTGACCGGCAGTGCGGTGACACCGCTGTTGCTTACCTGCTTGCCACAAATCGCTAGTGCCGAAGGGTTTATCGACGATGCCAGCATCACGTTGGGCCTGCGCAACCTGTATTTCAACCGTGACTTTCGCCAGCCCGGCGCGGCGCAGTCGAAGCAGGAAGAGTGGGCTCAGGGCTTTTTGTTGCAAGCCAACTCGGGGTACACCGCCGGGCCGTTGGGTGTGGGCGTCGACGTGCTTGGCCAGTTGGGCGTGAAGCTCGACAGCAGCCCCGCGCGCAGCGGCTCGGGGCTACTGCCCCGGCACGATGATGGCCGGGCGGCGGATGAGTTCTCGCGGGTGGGGTTGGCGCCCAAGCTGCGGTTTTCAAAGACCGAACTGAAGGTGGGCGAGTTGATGCCCGAGCTGCCGATCCTGCTGCGCAACGACGGCCGCCTGCTGCCGCAGACCTTTCAGGGTGGCATGCTGAGTTCGAAGGAAATTGCCGGCCTGAACCTGCAGGCCGGGCAGATGCGTTCGCTGAGCCAGCGCAACTCCACCAACCATGAAGACTTGTCGGTGGACGGCCGCGGTGGTGTGTTTGCCGACCGTTTCAACTATGTGGGCGGTGATTACCGCTTCAATGCCGAGCGCACCCAGGTAGGCGTGTGGCAGGCCCGGCTGCAGGACATTTATCGGCAGAACTACTACAGCTTCAGCCACAAGCAGCCACTGGGTGACTGGACCCTGGCCGCCAATGTGGGCTGGTTCAGCACCCGTGAAGACGGCAGCGCCGACCTGGGCAACCTGGATAACCGCGCCCTCACCAGTTTCGTCAGTGCCAAGCGTGGCGGGCATACCCTTGGCGCGGGTTACCAGCGCATGTATGGCGACAACGGGATGGTCTACATCGCGGGTACCAGCACGCCGTTGGTCAACGACATCCAGGTGCGCAACTTCACCACGGCGGGTGAGCGCTCCTGGCAGGTGCGATATGACTATGACTTCGTTGCCCTTGGCATCCCGGGTTTAACGTTTATGACTCGCTACGCCAGCGGTGATCACGCCCAGGTGGCAGGCGGCAGCGATGGGCAAGCGTGGGAGCGCGACCTGGACGTCACCTATGTGATCCAGAGCGGGCCGCTGAAGAACCTGGGCGTTCGCTGGCGCAATGCGGCGGTGCGTTCCAATCATGTGGCCGATGTGGATGAGAACCGGCTGATTCTGACGTATACCCTCAAACTGTTGTAGGCCACAGGGCCAGCTGGATTGTGTTGCCTGTGCTGGCCTCTTCGCGGGGCAAGCACAGGCAACACGCTTTCTGGGTCTCAAAGGCGATAACCCCACCACCCCTGAACCGTAAAAAGGTATTACCCCAGGCTATCGATGGATACGCATAAGTGATTATCCAGTCAGGCCTGCCCCCTCTAAAGTCGCCCCAACACCAACAACAAAAAGCCCGCCCCAAAGCGTCTCGGGGCACACAGGGCAACAGCGGGGACACCTCCATGAGCGATCACGCCAGCTCCCTGGCTTCGGCCATTTCCACCAGCCGCGCGCGGCTGCTGCCTTTTCTGATCCTGATGTACGTCTTGGCCTTCATCGACCGCGCGAACGTCGGTTACGCCCGGGCTTTCCTGCAGGCCGACACCGGCCTGAGCGACGTCGCCTTCGCCTTCGGTGCCAGTATCTTCTTCATCGGCTACGCCTGCTTCGAAGTGCCCAGCAACCTGATGCTGCACCGCCTGGGCGCCCGCGTCTGGCTGTGCCGGATAATGGTCACCTGGGGCCTGGTCAGTGCGGCGATGATGTTTGCCGACAACGCCACCACCTTCTACGTACTGCGCTTCTTGCTGGGCATTGCCGAGGCCGGCTTCTTCCCCGGCATCATCCTCTACCTCACTTACTGGTTCCCGCAGCGCAGCCGCGCCCAGGCGCTGGGCCTGTTCTACTTTGGCCTGCCCCTGGCGCTGGTGCTGGGCGGCCCGTTGTCGGGCTGGCTGCTGGAGTTTCATGACGTGTTCGGCCTGCGCAACTGGCAGTGGCTGTTCGTGGTGGAAGGGTTGCTGGCCTCGCTGGTTGGTATCGCCGCCTACTTCTACCTGGTCGACCGCCCACGCCACGCCCGCTGGCTGAGCGATGCGCAAAAGGATGCACTTGAAAGCCAGCTGGCCGAAGAAGATGCACAAAAGCAGGCCCAAGGCCCGCACGGCTTCCTGGGCGCATTGCGCAACGGCCAGGTGATGAAGTTCTGCCTGGTGTATTTCACCGTGCAGATGAGCGTGTACGGCGTGGTGTTCTACCTGCCGACGCGCATCGCCAGCTTCCTCGACGGCCAGGTGGGCCTGAGCGTGGGCTTGTACACCGCTATCCCCTGGGCCTGCGCCCTGGTGGTGACGCGCCTGGTCACCCGCCATGCCGACCGCACCGGCCAGCATCGCCAACTGGCGGTGGCCATGTTGGCCATGGCCGCGGCGGGCATTGCTGCCTCGGCACTGGCCGGCAGCCTGCCACTGGCGGTGCTGGCGTTCTGTTTCGCGGCCGCAGGCTTTGTTGCCGTGCAGCCGTTGTTCTGGACCTTGCCCACCGGCTACCTCAGCGGCGCGGCCGCCGCCAGCGGCATCGCCCTGATCAACTCGCTGGGCAACCTCGGCGGCTTCGTGGCACCGAACCTCAAGACCCTCACCGAAACCCTGTTCGCCGACCCGCGTGCGGGCATGTTCGCCCTGGCGATCGTGGGTGTGCTGGGCGCCTGGCTGCTGTCCCGGCTCAAATTCTCCAAACCCACGCCTGCCGCGCTGGAGCCGGCGCAGGTTGGCTGATCAACACGCTCTATTGAAAGGAACCTGCAAGCATGAAAATCAAAGCCGTTCGTACCCGTGTTTTTGAATGGAAAGGCAAGGTCGTGCCGCCCCAGGCGCACTTCTGCACCAACGCCAGCGACATCCTGTTCGAGCGTGGCGATGCCATGGGCTCATTCCGCTTCCACGGCTGGCTGGTGGTTGAAATCGAAACCGACACCGGCATCGTCGGCATCGGCAACTGCGCCCTGGCGCCACGCGTGGCCAAGGAAATCATCGACCTGTACCTGGCGCCGATCTGCATTGGCGAAGACCCGTTCGACAGCGAGTACATCTGGCAAAAGATGTACCGCCGCACCCACGCCTGGGGCCGCAAGGGCATTGGCATGGCCGCCATTTCGGCAATTGACCTGGCGATCTGGGACATCATGGGCAAGGCGGTGAACAAGCCGGTGTTCAAGCTGCTGGGTGGCCGCACCAAGGAAAAGATCTGGACCTACGCCTCCAAGCTGTACGCCAATGACAACCTCGACCTGTTCCTCGAAGAAGCCCAGGGCTACCTCAACCAAGGCTTCACTGCCCTGAAAATGCGCTTTGGCTACGGCCCCAAGGACGGTCCGGCCGGCATGCGCCGAAACATCGAGCAAGTGCGCGCCCTGCGTGAACTGGCCGGCCCCGACGTGGACATCATGCTTGAGTGCTACATGGGCTGGACGCTGGAATATGCCCGCCGGATGCTGCCAAAACTGGCCGAATTCGAGCCGCGCTGGCTGGAAGAGCCGGTGATCGCCGACGACATCGAAGGTTATATCGAGCTGAAGAAGATGGGCATCATGCCGATTTCAGGCGGCGAGCACGAGTTCACCGGCCATGGCTTCAAGGACCTGCTCGAGCGCCGCGCCGTGGACGTGATCCAGTACGACACCAACCGCGTCGGCGGCATCACTGCCGCGCGCAAGATCAACGCCATGGCCGAAGCCTGGTCGGTGCCGGTCATTCCCCATGCCGGGCAGATGCACAACTACCACCTCACCATGGCCAGCACCGCCTCGCCGATGGCCGAGTTCTTCCCGGTGTTCGACGTAGAGGTGGGCAACGAGTTGTTCTACTACGTGTTCAAGGGCGAACCGCAGCCCGTCAACGGCTATATCCAGCTGGACGACGACAAGCCGGGCCTGGGCCTGGAAATTTCCGAAGAGTACCTCTCGGACTTCAACATCATCGAATGAATGCGCGGGGGCACCCCGGCGCGGCGGTGCCCCGGCCAGGCAAGGAGAGTGACACATGCGGTTGATTCAATTCGAAGACGTGGCCGGCCAGCGCCGGGTGGGCGTGGTGGAAGGTGCCCAGGTGCACCCGGTACGTGCAACCTCCAGCACCCGTGAGCTTGCCCTGGCGGCAATCCGTGCCGGGCATGGCCTGGTTCAGCAAGTGCTGGCGCGTGGCACTGACCCAGGCCCCGACTACGCCGAGCTGCTGGAAGCGGGCAGGGTACTGCCGCCGCTGGACCACGAAGACCCGGCCCATTGCCTGGTCAGTGGCACCGGCCTGACCCACCTGGGCAGCGCGGCGACGCGTGATAAGATGCACCAGCATGGCGAGCAGGATGAAACGTCGCTGACCGACACCATGCGCATCTTCAAATGGGGCCTGGAAGGCGGCAAGCCGGCAGCGGGTGAGGTTGGCGCGCAACCGGAGTGGTTCTACAAGGGGGATGGCAGCATCGTCGTGCGCCCCGGGGCCGATCTGCCGCTGCCGGCTTTTGCCGAGGATGCCGGCGAGGAACCCGAGCTGGTGGGCCTGTACGTGATCGGCGATGACGGTACGCCCCACCGCCTGGGGTATGCCTTGGGCAACGAGTATTCCGACCATGTCATGGAGCGGCGCAATTACCTGTACCTGGCCCATTCCAAGCTACGCGCCTGTGCCTATGGCCCGGAGTTGCGGGTGGGCGAACTGCCGGCGCACCTGCAAGGCAGCAGCCGCATCTGGCGTGATGGCAAGGTGCTGTGGGAGCGTGAGTTCCTGTCTGGCGAGCAGAACATGTGCCACAGCCTGCAGAACCTGGAATTTCACCACTTCAAGTACGCGCAGTTCCAGCGGCCGGGTGATGTGCACGTGCATTACTTCGGCACGGCCACTCTGTCGTTTGCCGACGGCATCAAGGCCGCGCCGGGCGATACCTTTGAAATTGCCATCACCGAGTTCGGCGCGCCACTGCGCAATGGCATTGTCGAGGCGCAAGCACCGAGAGTGCCCGGGTCGGTTGCCATTCTCTGAGGTTGAAGAGGTCGTTATGCCCAATCTACTTGGTTACAACTACATCGCCGGGGCCCGCAGTGCTGCTGGTTCCGTGGCACTGTACAGCGTCGATGCCAGCACTGGCGAAACGCTGCCTTACCGGTTTACCCAAGCCACCCCTGACGAGGTGGACGCCGCTGCGCAGGCTGCAGAGGCGGCGTTCCCTGCCTACCGGCACTTGCCACCCGAACGGCGGGCCGCGTTTCTCGATGCCATAGCCGAAGAAATCGACCTGCTGGATGACACCTTCGTTGCCCTGGTGTGCCGCGAAACAGCCTTGCCCGAAGCGCGCATCAAGGGCGAGCGGGCGCGCACCAGCAACCAGATGCGCCTGTTCGCCCAGGTGCTGCGCCGCGGCGAGTGGTTGGGGGCGCGTATTGACCGTGCCCAGCCCGAGCGCCAGCCGTTGCCACGGGTGGACCTGCGGCAATGCCAGGTCGGCATTGGGCCGGTGGCGGTGTTTGGGGCCAGCAACTTCCCGCTGGCCTTTTCCACCGCAGGTGGCGATACCGCCGCTGCGCTCGCAGCGGGTTGCCCTGTGGTGTTCAAGGCGCACTCCGGGCACATGGCCACTGCCGAGTGCGTGGCCGATGCCATCGTGCGGGCGGCCCAACGCACCGGCATGCCTGATGGCACCTTCAACATGATTTTTGGAGGGGGCGTTGGTGAGCAGTTGGTGAAGCACCCGGCGATTCAGGCCGTTGGTTTTACCGGCTCGCTCAAGGGTGGCCGTGCCCTGTGCGACATGGCCGCTGCCAGGCCGCAGCCGATTCCGGTGTTCGCCGAAATGAGCAGCATCAACCCGGTGGTCATATTGCCAGGCGCGCTGACTCGACGTGGCGAAGGCATCGCGGCGGACCTGGTGGCGTCGGTGGTGCAAGGGGGCGGACAGTTCTGTACCAACCCGGGTTTAGTCATCGGCCTTCGCTCTCCGGCGTTCTCGCAGTTTGTCGAGCACCTTGCCGGGCACATGGCCGAGCAGCCGGCACAGACCATGCTCAACGCTGGCACCCTCGCCAATTATGCTCGCGGTGTCGCGGCCCTGCACGCACACCCCCGCATTCACCACCTGGCCGGCTCATCCCAGCAAGGGCAGCGGGCTCAGCCCCAGCTGTTCCAGGCCGATGCCCGGTTGCTGTTGTTGGGAGACGCGCTGCTCCAGGAGGAGGTGTTCGGCCCGGCCACCGTGCTGGTGGAGGTGGCTGACCAAGCGCAGTTGCTGCAAGTATTGCAGTCATTGCATGGCCAGCTCACGGCAACGCTGATTGCCGAGCCGGATGACCTCCAGGCGTTTGCCCCATTAGTACCGGTGCTTGAACGCAAGGCGGGGCGTTTGTTGCTTAACGGTTACCCCACTGGCGTCGAGGTGTGTGATGCCATGGTGCATGGCGGGCCATACCCGGCGACGTCGGACGCGCGCGGTACCTCGGTGGGGAGTCTGTCGATCAACCGCTTCCTGCGGCCGGTGTGTTACCAGAACTACCCGGATGCATTGTTGCCGGATGCGCTAAAGGACTCTAATCCGCTAGGTATCGTGCGTTTGGTGGATGGAGTACAGAGCGCGGCTACGGTGTCGAGAGGTTAGGGCAATCCCAGACGCTAGCCTTGCCAGGCTGGCGTTAACTGTGCTTGAGCTTGGCCGGGCGGCTTGCTGATGAGTTAGGGAAACTCCTAACAAGTTGCTCATCAGCCGGAAATGGGCGGTTTAGGGGTACCGAAAAGCCTGATTTTCAGCCGCTGATCAATGGATAACCAAGGCAAGCCTTGGTTATCTGCCCTCACCAGGCCGAGCTTGGTGATTCGAGAGGAGGTACGAAAGTAGCGGGTCAGCCCTTCGAATTGAGGTGTGAAGGCTTGCCAGGGCCAGGGGAAGTGCGAGGTGATGCGAGGGCGCGGTAAACCCTCTGGTCCCTCATCCATGAAGCGGCGGATGAACTCCCATTCGGCTTGCTGCTCCGTATAGTTGTTGGCGGCCTTGCCTACGTGGACGAGCTCAGGATGTAGAGCGCCGGCGTACGAGGGTTGCCACATGAGATCCAAAGGAAGGCCCAAGCTACCGGCAGCGGCGTATTTTTTATCCGAGTGACTAGACGTGACCCCGTGCCAAGGAAGTGTGACGATACCGCCACAGTATGTTGGGCGATGCAGGTAGACTTGTTGGGTAGTGCGGTTGAAGCGTATCAGCAAGTGGCGGGATGTGAACATCTCCAGACGTGTGATACGCAGGCCATACTTTAGGTAGGGTAATGAGATCAATAGGACTATGGCTATTGCAAAGAGTGCTATGAATAGTCGTGATCCATATGGTTCTTCGTAATTATTTTGCGCAATTTTAATTAGCAGTGCCAGCGATTTTATCGCTATGAATAAAAAAGCGGCGATTGTGTATATAATGGTTGCGGAGATCAGGCTGATAAGTCCACGTTTAGCCTCCCACATGCCGCAGCGCATTTCCAATATGTGTTCATTATAAAGATATACTGGTCCACGACTTTTGGGTGTGTTGCAGGCAGGCTTTTTGGCGGACTCGAGCATTTCCAGGTCATCGCTTTCGTATAAAGCTTTTCTTTTGACTTTCTTATGTTGCTTTTCAAAAGCATCGCGCTCTTCTTTTGGATCAATATAGGCAAGCCATGTGAGCCATTCAACAAAATACATTATATGACCTCACTTATCGCACTGAACAAAGCCTCAAGTTCTTCTGCATCCTTGGCGTAACTTTTGTGAGATAGTTGAAGGCGGAAGCAGCATTTGCTGCACCATTTTTCTAGCGCGTTTTCATCGAGAATCATTAAGGCGATACTGCTAACGAGCACGATGGCGCCTCCAATCCTGCTTTGCCAACGAGTGGCTGAAAGCTGTAACGCAAGTCAGATTGGCTAGGCATAAGCAATCCCTGTCCGCCGTCCGAGATTCGAAATGCCCAGGCAGCGATGACTGCCAGGGCACGTTTTCATGCGATTTGCCAATCTGGGTCACCTTCTATCAGCACGCCACCATGGTCGGTACGGTCGCCTTGGCGGGCGACTGTTTTGCCCTCTATGTGAAAGCTCGAAGTCCCGGTTTCGATGATGGCTCCGCAACTGATGCGGTCTCCTGCAAGCGCGGCCGCTCGGCCTTTCACTGTGAGGCTGGAGGTGCCGGAGATGACTTCGCCCTTACCATGAAGGGGGCAATCATGTTTATGGCCGATCAGCACGATGGGTTTCACAGGGGATATCCTTTTCGACGGTCGAG
>NZ_JABWRM010000034.1:0-15190 GCF_014268955.1 Pseudomonas sp. RW3S2
GTGAGAGTAGGTCATCGTCAAGATTCATTTCGCAAAACCCCTATCTGCGTGAGCAGGTAGGGGTTTTGTCTTTCTGGTGCCCAAGAAAAACCGCTGCTGCGGTCAGCGCACATCCCACAACAGCGGCTCGGGTTATCGCCTTCAGCTCAGTAGATTGCGCACGTTCGCCATCGCATCATCGGCAAAGCCCTGGAGAAATGCCTGGAAGCCTGGCAATGCCTCCGGGCCGCCTTCCCAGGGTTCGGCCTGGATAGTCCAGACCGCACGGCTGCGATGCGCATCCAGCGCCTCGACCTGCATCGCAGCCCACAGGTTGCCGATATTCAGGCTGGTGTAGATCAGGCTCCAGGTCATCTGCATTGTTTGCTCGTCTCGCGAGTTCAACTGCTCGATGACCACATTGCCATCCTTGAACAGTTTCTTGCGCACCGAACGCACTCCGCTTCCGGTCATCTCGATATGGGCCAAGGCGGGAATGAACACCGGGAAGCCGGCGAAGTTGCCGACGATGTTCCATACAGCCGCCGCCGGGGCTGCAATGTCCACGCTGGATACCACCAGGCAGCCTTGTGGATTACGGACCAGCGTGTCGGGTTTGAGTGTTTGCATGCGATGTTGCTCCTGTTGTGAATGAACGAAGGAATCAGAGAAAGCCGATAGCGCTCAGGTAGCGGCAGCCGCGGCGCAGCAACTGCGTATCCTTGGCCGGGTAGCGGGCGCCCATGCGCCGAACACCCTCGCGGGCATTGCCGTGCTCGATGCTGGAGATATCGCCGATGTCCTCCTCGAAGCCGTCGAGGTAAAAGCCCAGGACATCGAACAGCGCGTTGTCGCGATCTACCCGCCTCAGCTGGCCTTGCCACTGCTCCACCTCGACCAGCTCGAAGCGGTGGCCCTGCTCGCGGAATGCGGCCAGGTAGTCTTGCCAACGCAGCGGTTCGGGGTTGTGCAGGTTGAAGACGCACTGCGCGGGTTGGTGCCTGCTGCTGTGAAAGGCGATGAAGCGGGCCAGGAAGTCCACCGGCATGAGGTCGAAATCGATCTCCAGCCGTGGTACCTGGCCCAGCTGCAGTGAGCCCTTGAGCATCAGCATCAAGCGATTGCGTTGGGGCTGGCACACGCCGTTGCGGCTGTCGAAGCTGATATTGCCGGGACGGAACAGATTCACCCGTACCCCTGCTTCACGTGCCCGCTGGAGGATACGTTCGCCGACCCATTTACTCAGGTTGTAGCCGTTGCGGATGTAGATCGGCGGAGTCGGCGCGGGGCCTTGCTCCAGCACGCGGCCGTCGCTGTCCATTGCGCTGCAAGCGGACAGCGTCGAGACGAAGTTGAAGACCTTCTTGCGTCGCCCTTCGCACAGGCGCAGGCATTCGAACAGCGGTTCGATGTTGTCGCTGACCAAGGCCTGGTAATCGAGTACGTGATTGACCTGGGCAGCGTTGTGCAGCAGTGCGCCGTAGTTCAGGTCGAGATCGTCGTAGTCCGCTTCGCTCAGCCCCAGCCGAGGGCGGCGCAGGTCCGCGTCGAATACCCGTACGCGCTTGTCATCAAGGCTTAGCTGATTGTCTGCCAACGCCTGTCTGAAGCGTTCAGTGGCACTCTGGGTTGCGCTGCTACGTACCAGGCACGCCACCTCCGTGGCCCCCCAGTCGAGCAGTGCTTCGACCAGATGTACGCCGAGAAAGCTGTTGGCGCCCGTGACGATAACCTTGTGCACATCGCCCATGGCCTGCAGAGGCAGTACCTGCAGGTCCAGGTCACGGTTGGCGTCCTGCTCCAGGCGTTGGAGCGAAGTCTCCAGGGAGTTACCGTCACCGTCGAGCAGCGCACCCAGGCGCTGTAGCGTCGGCTGTTCGATGAAGCGGTTGATCGCCACGCCGCGGCCGAAAGCCTGGCGCACCTCCAGCAGCAGCCGCGATAGCAGGATCGAATGCCCGCCCAGACTGAAGAAGCTGTCGTCGACGGAAATATCCGACTGGGCCAGTTCCAACAGCTCACTCCAGAGCCCGAGCAGACGCTGCTCGGTCGGTGTGCTGGGTGCTAGCCGCTGTGCCGCTGGCAAGGTCAGTGGATGCGCCCGCAACGCCTGGCGGTCGACCTTGCCGTTGGCGGTGTAGGGCATTTGCTCCAATACCTGGTAGAACACCGGACGCATGTAGTCGGGCAGATGCCGCTCAGCGTGTTCCCGCAATCCAGTGTTGGCCGCATCACACGTGGGTTGCGCGGCGAAAGCCAGGACGCGGCGTTGGGCATCGATCACCACCGCGATCTGTGCATACAGGCCGCTGTTGCGCAGGCAGTGCTCGATTTCTTCCGGCTCTACGCGAAACCCGCGGATCTTCACCTGATTGTCGCGTCGCCCGCACAGCTCGATGCCCTGTGCGGTCCATTTGCCAATATCACCTGTACGGTAGGTGCTCAGCGAACGGCCATCGGGCAGGTCGAGTACGACGAAACGCTCGGCGGTCAGTTCCGGATTGTTCAGATACCCCAACCCGACCCCCGGGCCGCAGATGTACAGCTCTCCGGGTGTCTCCTGAGTGACCGGCTGCAAGTCGTCGTCCAGGATCAGTACCTGGGTATTGGCGATTGGCACCCCCAGGTTGCGATTACTGTCCCCGGCAGCGCAGACGCGAGTCGTCGCCAATACCGTGGTTTCGGTAGGGCCATAGATGTTGTGCATCCGGCATTGTTCGCTGTACCGCGCGATGACCTGGGGCTCGCAGACATCGCCCCCGGTGATCAGGTGGCGCAGGCCAAGCGGCCTGTCATGCGGGAGGATGCTCAACAGCGCTGGCGGCAGAAACGCATGGCTCACCGCCTGGCTGTGGATAAGTTGCACCAGTTGCTGGGGATCGCGGCGCTGGTCATCGCTGGGCATGACCAGTTCCGCGCCGCAGGCGAAGGTCGGCAGGATATCCAGCAGCGAGGCGTCAAAGCCGATGGTTGAGAACTGCAGCACCCGGCTGTGCGCATCCAGTGCGACATGCTCGCGATACCAGGCGATGAAGTGAGTGAGGTTCCGCTGGCTGAGCAGCACGCCTTTCGGCTGACCGGTGGTGCCTGAGGTATAGATCGCCACGCAGGCCCGGTCTGCTGTCTCGGGCCGCAGGACCAGCGAGGGCAGGCAGCTGTCAGTGGGCACCTGCAGCGTGCGCACATCCAGCAGGGCCAACTCGGCCTGTGGCTGGCCGTCATGCAGCAGGACCCGGGCGCCAGCATCCTGCAGAATGCGTTGACGACGTTCTGTGGGTGTCGTCGGGTCCAGTGGCAGGTAGATTGCGCCGCAACCCAATATCGCCAACACGCTGGCGTAGAGTGCTGGCGACTTGGCCAGGCAGACGCCCACCACCACTGGCTGATCGTCCTGATCAGGCAGTAACGGCAGCAGTGCCCGTTGCAAGGCCGCGCTCAGTGCGTGCAAGTCGTGATAGCTGCTGCGCTGGCCATCGCGGTTCAGCGCCGGTTGCCGTGCGTGTTGGCGCAGAGCTTGGTCCAGGCCCTCCATCAAGCCGACTTCGCTGCTTACCAGCAGGTCTGTGCGTTGAGAGCGGTTGAACGGATGTCGGTAGGCCAGCGTTTGCAGCCAATCCAGACCGTGCTCACGCGTTTGCAAGCCGGGCTCGACGGCGCACGCTTCGTTCAGATGCTGCGGGTCGCGGGCGAGGTACGCGACCTGCCGGGTGACCAACTCCTCCAAAGCTCGCACCGCATCTTCACGCAGTTGCTGGCCATTGCCCGAGATGGGCGCGACCAGCGGTACGCGGCTGATCAGGCGCGCAGCCGTGGCACTGGCGCACCAGCACAGCAGTTCCAGGTGTGGCAGGGTGTCGGCGTGGCTGGCGCCCAGGCGCACCCTGAGCAACGGCGTTTGCCCCAGGTGTGCCCAGTCACTGGTGCACAGCACCAGGCTGCCGTCCTCCAGAACCAGAGAGTGATGGCTGGCCAGGGCCTGGCGTAGCATCGAGGGTGAATCGGCCAGCAGGGTGGCGTGGCCCTGCTCGTCGAGTATTCGGGCCAGGCTGCGCAGCGCAAGGCTGTGGCCGACCATCAGTATGTCGAGACGTCGCATGCGGATCTCCTCAGGGCAGGTAGCCGCGCAGGGCTTCCTGCACGCAGGGCGACTCGAGCATCGAGCTGCTGCGGAAGAAGCGCAGGATGTTGCCCAGCAACGGATGCTGGTGGTTGATCGGGTAGGCCAGGCCGAGCACTTCCTCGCGCAGCGACTGGCGCAGCGTTTCGCTGACTGGCAAGGCCTCGATCAGGTTGAAGTCGAAGGCCTGCTGGATGTCGTTGGTCAGGTACTGGCCCAGGAACACGGGCAGCACCTGGGCGATCATCTGGCGATCGACCTCGGGCGCGGCTTGCCAATAGATGCGCGTCAGCCGCGCCCAGAAGCTCGAATGCCGACCTTCGTCGAGCAGGTGATCGGCCATCAGCCCCTTCACCGAGGGCTTGACCGTGTCGTCGCGGGCGAAGGCGGCGACATCGTCGGTCAGGGTGTTTTCGGCAATGCCGACGCAGATCAGCTCAAGAGCGTCCCGCAGCGTTTCCGGCACCCGTGCCAGTGCGGTAGGGATCGCACGGCTGAGTTCGATCTCGGTGGGCAGGGCGATCGGCTCGAGGCCGGTCAGGGCGATGGTCTGCTGCAGGAAGTCCATGGCCACCAGCGCGTGGTAGTCCTCGTCGACCACCACGGTCATGGCGTCATAGCGGCAGGCGAAGGGAAAGCGCACGGTGAAGCGGTCCTTGGCAATCCGCCTGGCCGTGCGGTCGACGATCTCGGTCTCGAAGATCACCACGTCGTTGATGAACTTGTAGAGGCTCTGCACCAGCACGAAATCACGCAGGTGCGGGCAAGCCCATTGGAAGGTGGCGCTGAGTACCAAGGGTTGGCGGCTGAGGGGGTAGATCAGACGCTGGTCGTCCTCGAGCCGCCGCCGCGGGCGAGTACGGATGGTGGCACGCTCCTCCCAGCTGTCGGCGAAGGAGCGGTAATCGAGCGCGTTCATGGCGTGACCTCGCTGGCGGTGACCTGCAGCGAGGCGCGCAGACGGTCCCACAGCGCGGTGCGGCTCTGGACGGCGGCGATGGCGGCTTCGTACACCTCGTGTTGACGTTGCGGGTCATCGTTCACCAGGCGTGCCAGCAATGCTTCGGCGGCCGGGCCGTGGTCTTCGGCGTCGACCTCGATGTGGCGCTGCAGGTAATAGCGGAAGGTCGGGGCCTGCGCCTGGTCGATGCCCCATTCGTCGAGGATCTGCTGGAACATCGCCGGGATGACGCTTTCGCGGCCATGCAGGAAGGCGGCTGCCACGCGATGGGCAGGTGCGTTGAGTGCCACCTCGAGAGTGTCACCGACGAAGTGCCTGGCGGCCTCGCTGGCGCCACAGCGCTGCAGGGCAGTGGCGTAGTCGAGGCCCTGTTGTTGCAGATGGACGAAGCGCTCGATGGCCTGGGTGCTGGCACCCACTTCGCGCATGGCGTCCAGATACAGTTCGAAGTGGCTGTAGTGGCCGTGCTGCGGGCAGTCATCAGATTCTTCGCCGAGCACGATCTCGTTGATCAGGCGGGCGGCGGCGGGGTCCACCGGTGGTAGCCAGGGCAGGCTTACGCAGGTCAGTTCCCGTTGCAGGCGCTTGGTCAGCGACATGAAGTCCCACACCGCGAAAACATGGGTTTCCATGAAACGTTGCAAGGTTTCAATAGTGTCGATTTCTGAGAAGAGCGGGTGTTGGGCGAGCGTGGATTTATGACTGGAAAGTGTGCGCTTCAATGTGCTCATGGTTGATATCCATTGTGTGAAAGTTGGCATGTTTTCCCGATAAGTTGCAGCCGCTGAAATACGCCGGGCGAACGGGGTCCTCGACAGGTACTCGATGGCTGAACAGTCTCGGTGATGGTGGCCGCCCCTTGATTCGTCTGGCTTGTACGTAGTCAAGCCGTGTCGGGTGTCGGCGATATAAAAGTTAGAACAACATCAAAGTTTGCCGCAAATGTTTTTTGAAATATTTTAATAATTGAAAAGTTTCGAGCAATAGTGTGCTGAATAAAACATTTGAAGTGTTTTATTTTGGCAAGACAGGCCCCTTCCGATAATTAGTCATCAGAAAACAAAGTTGAGTGAATGCCTCACTCGAAGCACTGGTGAATGGAAGTACGAGGATGTTCCACTGTTGAGGGGCGGCTGATCGCCACGCGGCCCTTGCCCCGGTGTCGGGCTCCTTCTGCGGGTAAATGGAAGGCATGCGACCGGGCCCGGGACGGACGATCGGCAGTCGCAGCGCGACTAGAGTGGGCTCAAACGACTCGCGCTGCCATGGTCATTGGCAGCGCATCAGGGGAAACAACGCCTTCAAGAGGGGGAGTAGCCTGCTCAGAGGCTCAATAAGCCAAGATGCGTGTTGAAGATTCTCACGAGTCTTTGGTCTTGATACGACTTGTCGACCCTATGGTCGGGCAACTCGATGAGCTCCAGTTCGCGCCGGACGAAGGCGTGCCAGCCAAGCATTTCGGGGAGGGCTCCAGGTGGGTAGAGGACCGTCACCGGTAACCGTATGGCATTCGCGCTGGCATCGGGTTCTGCCACCCTTGGGCTGTCACAGCTGGAAACAAACAAATGGCGGGTCTGCCCGGGGTACTCGCGTTCCGCCAGTTGTGCCAGCTCGAACGCCATGTGCGCCCCCAGGCGCTGGCCAAACATGGCATGGGGCCCTTCGAGGTAAGGATGCAGGTGCTTGGCCACGGTTCGGGCCAGGGGAGAGGGGCCTTGCAGCGGGTCGCACGGGCTGCATTCGGCATGGCGTCGAACATCCACTGCTATCAGTTCGATATGGTCGCTCAAGGCATGGGACCAGGCGCGATATTGCTCCAGGTGCTCCTGGCTACAGGCGAGGCAGATCAGACGGATTCTCGGGGGTTGCCCGGAGTGCTCTGGTGCCGGTGGTTTCTGGGCGTGCACTGTCTGTCCTTCGCTCCGTTCGGTGCCGGAGCTTCATGGCTGACACGGCTTTTGGCTATGTCAGCGGGTGATTCATTTGCCGGCTTGGCTGTTCAGGTAGTTCCTGATGGTACGTGATGCCGTATTGAGGTGCCTTTCCAGCACGTCGATGGCCTGGTCCACCAACTTGTCGCTGGCAGCGTCCACCAGTGCGATGTGGTCGTCCTGAGTCAGCTTGCCCAGGCCCATCGACGACAGGTGGAAGCGCAGGAAGCGCTCCTCTTCGTTGAGCTCGATCTCGATCATGCGCAGCAACTTGTGGTTGTGCGCCTTGCTGTACAGCGTCATGTGGAACAGGCGGTTGAGGCGGCCGATCTCCGCGTGGCGTGTCTCGTTCTCCAGTTGCTGGATGTAGTTGCGGGCGAGGGCGATGTCGCTAGCGTCCAGGTGGGGAATCGACTGGCGCAGCGCTTCGGTCTCGAGCAGAACGCGCAGGCCATAGGTGTCGACGGCATCTTCGCCGATCAGCGGTGCGACCACGGCGCCCTTGTGCATCACCACCTTGAGCAGCGATTGCGCCTCGAGCTGGCGCAGCGCCTCGCGCACTGGCATGCGGCTGACCCCGAACAGGCCGGCGAGCTCCTGCTGGCGCAAGGCGGTGCCGGGAGGCAGCCGCCCATCGACAATAGCGCTGCGCAGACGCTCTTCGATCACGCTGCGGGCAAGGTGCGCTGGCACCTGCTCGTTACCCAGCACGGAGCTGAGGAGTCTGGTTTTCTCGGCCACGCGGAGTCTGCCTCGATGATTGCGATGATTGGATCCAATAACCCTAGTCAGCGGGGTGATGGCTTGTCAAACCGCGGTGACGGGTGCCTGCGGCCGATGGAATGCGGCTATCGTGAATGAAGTCATCGAGCAAAGGAAGTCGGACTTTTCCTGGCTCGATGATCGTAACCTCCTACGCTTTTTCACGCGCACCGTGATTGTAAGGTGCCATTGTCTTTTCCCCCGGCAAGCCGCACCATCGCTGCTTTGGACTGGTCTGGATGGGTGTTCGCAGTGGCGATACCTGGAATGCTCAATTTGGCCGTGCGTCGCCTCGGCCTCGCCGTGCTGCTTGGCTGCCTGCTGCTGGGCGGCCTGCATGCGGATTGGGATTTCGCCCAGATCAGCCGCCGCGCGCAACAGCTGTACGGCCCGCTTGGTGCAGGGCAGGGGCGTATCGACGCCTGGCAGAACCTGATGGCCACGCAGAACCAGGGCAGCGAACTGGACAAACTGCAGGTGGTCAACCTGTTCTTCAACAAGCAGCTGCGCTATGTCGAGGACATCGACCTGTGGCATGAGGTCGATTACTGGGCCACGCCGGTCCAGTCGCTGATCAAGGGTGCCGGCGATTGCGAGGACTACGCCATCGCCAAGTATTTCAGCCTGCGCCGCATGGGCGTGCCCGCCGAAAAACTGCGCATCACCTACGTCAAGGCGTTGCGCCTGAACCGGGCGCACATGGTCCTGACCTATTATTCAAGCCCACAGGCCCAGCCGCTGGTGCTCGACAGCCTGATGGACGCGATCAAGCCGGCCAGCCAGCGCAACGACCTGCTGCCGGTCTATGCCTTCAATGGCGAAGGTCTGTGGCTGACCGGCGCCGGGGGCAACAAGAAGGTCGGCGACACCAAGCGCCTGTCACGCTGGCAGGACGTGCTGAAGAAAATGCAGGCCGAAGGGTTCCCGGCCGAACCGGTTTATTGAGGAGCACAGATGTCACTGTTCAAACAATTGTTGCTTGCCATATGCCTGCTCCTGACCATCGCCTTCAGCGGCAGCTTCATGGTCAGCCTGGAGAGTTCGCGCAGCCAGTACGTCAACCAGCTGCGCTCCCACGCCCAGGATGCGGCGACGGCGCTGGCCTTGTCACTCACACCGAACATCGATGATCCGGCGATGGTCGAGCTGATGGTCAGCTCGATCTTCGACAGCGGTTATTACTCGAGTATCAAGGTCATCGACCTGGACTCCAACGCCGTCCTGGTCGAGCGCCATGCCGAACCAGACAGCAATGGCGTGCCACGCTGGTTCATCGGTCTGATCGGGCTGGAGCCGGCCGGCGGCGATGCCATTGTCAGCCGGGGTTGGCAGCAGGCTGCGCGGGTCGAGGTGATCAGCCACCCGATGTTCGCCCTGGCCAAGCTCTGGCAGAGCGCCCTGGGCAGCCTTGGCTGGTTGCTGCTGTGCGGGGTGGTGAGTGCGGTGCTGGGCGCACTGCTGTTGCGCCGCCAACTGCGGCCGCTGGACTACATGGTGGCGCAGTCCCACGCCATCGCCCGCCGTGAGTTCCTCAGCCTGCCCGAGCTGCCGCGTACGCCAGAACTGCGTCGGGTGGTGCAGGCGATGAACCAGATGGTCGAGAAGCTCAAGGCACTGTTCACCGAACAGGCCGAGCGCAGCGAAAAGCTGCGCAGCGAGTCGTACCAGGACAGCCTCACGGGGCTGGCCAACCGGCGCTACTTCGAAATGCAGTTGAACACGCGTGTCAGCAACCTCGAAGAGGCCCGAGCCGGTTACCTGCTGTTGCTGCGGGTGCAGGACCTGGCCGGCCTCAACGCCCGCCTGGGCGGCCAGCGCACCGACCAGTTGCTGCAGGCGGTGGGCGAGCAGTTGCGGCGCACATGCGCCAGCTATCCGGAAACCAAGGACTTGATCACCCGCAGCCGCGGTGGCGAGTTTGCCGTACTGGCGCCGGGGATGGTGCATGAGGAGGCAGTGCAACTGGCACAGGCCCTTGAGGCGACCTTGCAGAGCCTGCATGTGACGGGGGCCAGCGATGTCGACCCGGTGGCCTGTATCGGGTTGGCGCCGTTCAGCCCTGGGGATGCACCGCAAGCCTTGTTGAAGCTGGCCGACGAGGCGTTGGCACGTGCCGAGAGCCAACCGGAGCCGGGCTGGGTCTGCCTGGAGCAGGGCGCCGCGGCCCAGGCTGCCGACAGCCATCACGCCTGGCATTCACGGCTTGACCAGGCGCTGGACAAGGGACAGTTCGAACTGTTCTTCCAGCCCGTGGTGGATTGCCAGGCGCCAGAGCGTGTCCTGCACTACAAGGTGATTTCGCGTCTGCACGATGGACAGGGTGAGGCGCTCGCCGCCGGGCGCTTCCTGCCTTGGCTCGAGCGCTTCGGCTGGATGCCACGGCTCGACCTGCTGGTGCTGGAGAACGTGTTGCGGCATCTGCAGCAGCATGGCGAGTCGCTGGCGCTGAACCTTTCCGCCGCCACCCTGGCCGATGCCAAGGCGTTGCAGCGAGTCTACGAGCTGCTGGGGCAGCATGCGGCATTGGGGCCCAGGTTGACCTTCGAGATCGGCGAGGAGCAACTGCCAGAGCAGGCACAGCTGGAGAAACTGACCCGCCACCTGCACAGGCTCGGTTTCGGTCTGGCGCTGCAGCGCTTCGGCGGGCGCTTCAGCATGATCGGCAACCTGGCTCACCTTGGGTTGGCGTACCTCAAGATCGATGGCGGTTATATCCGCAGCATCGACCAGGAGCGGCACAAGCGGCTGTTCATCGAAGCGATCCAGGGGGCAGCGCACAGCATCGACCTGCCGTTGATCGCCGAACGTGTGGAGACGGAAGGGGAGCTGCAGGTGCTGCGCGAGATGGGCGTGCAGGGAATCCAGGGGCAACTGGTTGGAGAGCCAGCGCCCTGGAAATGAGGGCGCTGTATCCGCAGATCCTCAGATCAACCCGCCCTCTTCATCGTCTTCGATCAGGTTGTTCAGGCTTCCCAACGCCTTGCGCGCGGTGGAACGGCTGAGCAGTTTGGCCTGGGCACCAGGGGGCAGGTCGGTGATGCTGAACACGCCCTTGGCGGTCAACACCTCGATCAAGTCCTCGAGCACACGGATCATGTCCAGATCGCTCTGTTTGAGCTGCTTGAGACTGTTCTCCACGACATCATCGGCGAACCATTCCTGGATTTCGGTATGGTCGGCCGGCAGCGTGTCGGTGTGCTCGGCAAAGGCAGCTGCTTCTACCCGCAGCAACTGGCCGTTGGCATCGCGTTGCACGTAGAACATGGCATCGACCCTCGTCACGATGATTCCTTCTTGGTTGTCAGCAGCATAGGCAAAGTTCAGCAGGCCTGCCGGGCCTGGCAGGCGAGTATGCGCCGTGAGGCGACGGCAGGAAAGCGCCGCACCCCCGGCGGCCGGTAAAAGCCGCCAGGGGCGTGGGCATCAGCTGTTGGAGTTGTCGATCTTGATGGTCGGGTCGGCGCCACTGATCAACGAGTTGATCGTGGTGTTCGACCAGTTCACGCCCTCGAGCTTGATGGTCACGTCAGCGTTGGCCAGGCCGCCGGCGGCATTGAGTTTGCCTTCGGTGCTGACCTGCAGGGTCGACTCACCGTTCACGGTGGTGATCTTCAGGAAGTTGTCGATGGTGCTGGCCTTCTCGCCCTGCAGCAGGTCGCGCAGGTCGAGGCGGTCGCCCTCGGTGGCCTTGAAGTCCTTGATCACGTCGTTGCCCAGGTCGCCGGCCTTCCACACGAAGGTGTCGGCACCGGTGCCACCGATGAGGATGTCATCACCCTTGCCACCGATCAGCACGTCGTTGCCAGCACCGCCAATGAGGATGTCGTTGCCTTCACCGCCCAGCAGCGTGTCGTTGCCGGTGCCGCCGAGCAGGATGTCGTTGCCCCGACCGCCGTCGATGTAGTCGTCGCCACCCTGGCCGAAGATGATGTCGTCGCCATCGCCGCCCATCAGCGTGTCGTTGCCGTCGTTGCTGCGCGAGATGTCGAACTCGGTGTAGTGCTCGGTCACGTACTTGTGCATTGCCCGTGCATCTACATCGCCCGCATCGACGCCCAGCTTGTTGGCGACATAACCGCGGATCGCATCGACACCGGTACCTGCGACCGAGTCGAAGGTGACCAGGTCACCGAAGATGATGTCGTTGCCGTCACCGCCGTTGACCGTATCGTTACCCGGCTGGGTGACCTCGGTGTGACCGAGGATGGCTTCGGCCAGTTTGCTCGGGTCGATGTTGGTCTGTGGCTTGCCATCGGTGTCGAACGGCTTGAGATCGTTGGTCTTGATATCGCTGTTCAGGCCGATGGCCTCGACCTGCGACAGACCCGACAGCAGCTTGAAGGCGGCGGTCGAGTCGTTCATGGTCGCGGTCGTGGTATCGGAGCCGTTACCGGCGCGGGTGGACAGTTCATAGCCACCGTTACCTTCGGCACGCACATCGCCGCTGGTGGTCACGTTCCAGCCGCCCCAGGAGTAGGTCTGGACGGTCAGCTTGCCGGTGCTGTCTATGGTTATGTAGTTGGTGTTGTCCAGGTACTTGGAGATCGTATTGCCTGGTTTCCAGTTGTTCGCCGTCAGGAAGCTGTCCAGCGTGGTGCTGGTGTTGCCCAGGGTCGGGTTGCCGCGCTCGCTGGTCTGGTAGTAGGTCGGCTTGCCGTCGGTGACGAAGAACGTCTGGTTGCTGCCGGTGTTGCCAGCATTCTGGAGGTTCTGGAACCAGTTGGCGGTGGTCTTGAAGGCGTCCTCGTAGTTGGTGCCGCCGTTGGAGTTCAGCGTCTTCAGGGCGTTGAGCAGGGTCTGCAGGCCGGCATCGTTGAGGGTCACCGAGACCGAGGATTTCACCTGGCTGGCGAAGTCCACGAGCAGGATGTTCACGGTACCGGACTGGTCGCCCTTGACGCTGGCGGCCAGGGTCTTGAACACCGACTCCAGCGACTGCTTCGCCGCATCCACGCCAGACGAGCCCATGCTGCCCGAGGTGTCGACGATGAAGGCGATGTTGTAGTTCTGACCTGGCACCACGTGCAGGCCGACCACGTCGGCGACGACGATATCGTTGCCATCGGTACCGGTGAAGCTGTCGCCTTCCGACGTCAGGTTGCTGGTGTTGTAGGTCTGCGGGTACACCGTGACCTTGATGGTGCCTTCGTTGGTCGCGGTGCTGCCGCCAACGCTTTCGGTGGACGTGGAGCTGACCTTCACATCGAATTGGCCGCTGTAGTAGGTCGGTGGCTTGATTGCCAGGCTGCCCAGGTTCCAGCCGGTGACGTCCACCGCGCTGCTACCGACGGTGAGGCTATGGCCTGCGTTATCGCTGATCACCGAGCCCGCCGGGATGCCGCTGAGTTTCACGCTCAGGGTTTCCGAGCCGTCGGTGTCGGTCAGGTTGGTGTTGATGCCGACCAGCTTGACGGGGGCGCCATTCTCACGACCTTCGTTGAGCTTGTAGCCGTCGTAGTAACCCTGGCCGTTGCTGCCGTGCAGTTCGGAAACGGTCAGGCCGGCATTGGTCATCGCCCCGAGGTTCGGGTACATCGGGATGGTCGAGCTGTTCAGGTCGGTGACCGCGCCGTTGCCCACCTTGATGTTGATGTCCAGGCTGCCTGGGCCGGCCTGGTTGGCGTTGTAGATCTCCAGGGTGTAGTAGCCGCTGGTGGTCGGCGTGTAGCTGCCGGTGATGGCGCCACTGGCGTTGCCCCAGGTGCCGCTGGCGACGTTCTTGCCGCCGATCACGATCTGCAGGCTGTCGTCGGCCGTGCCGCTGAAGGTGTAGGTCTTGCCGGCTTCCAGATAGATCAGGCCGGAGGTCTTCGAGCCGGTGCCCGGGGTCACGGTGGCGGTGGTATCGACCGTGGTGACCTGCTCGCTCTTGCTGGCGTTGCCGGAGTTGGCGAACACGTTCTTGAGCTGGTCGCCGGTGATGCCGTTGCCGTTGTTGCCCAGGCCGTTGAGGCTGTTCCAGGTTTCCTTGGTCAGACCGATCGAGTTGACGTTGTTGTTGCCGATCGACAGGTCAGGCCTGTCGGCGACCGGCGTGATATCGACCTTCATGGTCACTTCGCTGCCGGTGTTGGTGCCATCGTTTGGCTTGTACTTGATCTGTGCGTAGTCGGCCTGCTTGTTGCCCACGCCGCTGCCACCATAGCCATCTGCGCCCGACTGGTTGGCCAGCGGCACGAACTTGAGCTTGCCGGCGGCGATGTCGGCCTGGCTGATGGTCTGGTTGAGCGACACGTCGACCCACGAAGTGCCGTTGAAGAACTTCAGGTTGCCCAGATCCGGCAGCTTGCTGATGGTCACGCCCAGGCCGGTGTTGCCATCGGCGTCGGTGACCTTGAAGTCGCCCCACTGGAACACGTAGTCGGTGTCTTCGGTGCCAGTCACGGCGCCGCCTGGCGATACCGGCATGTGGTCGTTGTCGATGATCGTGGTGGTGACGCTCGACTTGCTCGGGTTGACCTGCAGGTTTTCGAAGCCGCCGCCGCTGACACCGCTGATCTGGACGGTGAAGTTCTCCGAGCCCTCGACGAGTTGGTCATCAATGGTCTTGATGTCGAAGGTGGCGGTGCTGCTGCCAGCCGGGATCTTCACGGTGACCACGCCGGTGTAGTCCTGGCCGTTGGTGGCGGTGCCACTGTAGCTCAGGGTGACAGTGACCTCGGTCTTGGACGGATTGGTCAGGGTCAGGGTGTAGTGCGCGGTGTCGCCTTCGGTCACCGACGTGTCGCCGCTGATGCCCACGGTGGTCAGGTCGCCCTGGCCGCTCGGCTCGTCGGTGACGGTGGTGGTGACGGTATTGCTGCCAAGGGTCAGCTTCTCGAAGTTGTCGCCGCCGGTGACCGATTCGATCTTGTTGACGATCGGTGCCTGGCCGCCGACATAGACGTCGTCCTTGGCGGTGATGGTGAAGGTGCCAGTAGCGCTGCCAGCCGGCACGGTGACCTTGGTGCCATCGCTGAGGGTGAACACCAGGCCGCTGTGGCCGGTGACCGACAGGCCCTGGGCGTTGGTCAGGGTGACGGTGTAGGTGACCTGGCCGCCTTCGGTGACAGTGGTCTTGTCAGCAGACAGCGTTGCAACGACTTCGCTGATGGTGTCGGTGATCTGCACGGTGGCCGAACCACCGAGCTCCAGATTCTCGAAGGTCTTGCCCGGAACGGTGGCGTCGCTGATGCCCACGGTCAGGGAACCCGAGTCTTTGAAGACGTCATCGCCCTGGGCTGGCGCCTTGTATTCGACCTGCGTCTGGCCCGCGGCGATGGTGACCTTGTCGCCATTGCTCAGGGTGACGGTGAGCGGACGATCCAGCGGCTGGTTCACTTTGACGGTGAACGACGGTTGCTGATCTTCGGTGACGTTGCCGTTGCTGACGATGGTGACCGAGACCTTGTCGCCCTGGTTGCCGGAGCCCGGCGTGCCCACACCAGGTTCGTCGGTGAC